>CALXAK010000157.1 GCA_944386255.1 uncultured Clostridia bacterium | reverse complement strand
CCATGTTGCCGGTGAAGCCGTCGCAGACCGCCACGTCGCACTCGTTCATGGGAAGGCTCCGTCCCTCCACGTTGCACTGGAAGTTTACTCCGGGCTGCTGGCCGAGAAGGGCATAGGCCGAGCGCTGCAGGTCGGTGCCCTTGGTGTCCTCGGCGCCTATGTTGGCGAGAGCCACCCGGGGGTTCCCGATGCCCATGGCGTTCTTTGCGTAGATGGAGCCCATAACCCCGAACTGGCAGAGCATCTCGGGGCGGCACTCGGCGTTGGCGCCGCAGTCCACCAGCAGGTAGCTGCCGGTTATGCCCGGCACCTCGGTGGCGAGGGCGGGGCGCAGCACACCCTTTATGCGCTTGATAATCATGGTGGCGCCCATGAGCAGCGCGCCGGTGGGCCCTGCGCTTATGAACACGTCCGCCTCCCCGGCGGCCACCATGTCGAGGCCCCGGCCCATGGAACTGGAGCGCTTTGCCCGCAGCACCGCCCTGGCCTCGTCGTGCATCTCCATTATCCCCTCGGCGTCTGCAAGCTCCATGCCGGAGAGGTCCACCCCGTTCTCCCGGGCGCAGGCCTCCACCGCCTGCTTCTCCCCCACCAGCACCAGCTGGACATCGGGGTATTTCTGCCTTGCCATGGCGGCGCCGCGCAGCACCTCGAGAGGGGCGTTGTCTCCGCCGAAAGCGTCGATTGCTATCCTCATTTTACATCCTCCAGATACCGCCTGAGCGAGCTCATGGCTCTCTCGGCCAGGGCGCCGTAGCGAAGGCGCCGGTCCCTCACCGCCTCCGGCAGAGGCGGCAGCAAACCCATGTTGGCTCCCATGGGCTGAAAATCCCGGTTTTCGGCCGTCACATACCTTAGCAGCGCCCCGCCCATGGTGTCCGGCGGGGGGAGCAGCGGCTGCCTGCCCCGGAGCTTCATGTCCATGAACCTCGCTGCCAGTATACCGCAAAACGCCGATTCCATATAGCCCTCAAATCCTGTGATCTGCCCGGCGGCGAAAACCAGCGGCGCGCTCCTGAAGCTGAGGTCGGGGGAGAGCGCCTTTGGGGAGTTGAGGAAGCTGTTGCGGTGCATAACGCCATACCGCACAAACTCCGCCCGCTCGAGGCCGGGGATCATGGAGAACACCCGCTTCTGCTCGGGGAATTTGAGGTTGGTCTGAAAGCCCACCAGGTTGAACATGCTGCCCTCCCGGTTCTCCCGCCGCAGCTGCACCGCGGCCCAGGGCCGGCGGCCGGTGGCGGGGTCCCGAAGGCCCACCGGTTTCAGCGGCCCGAAGCGCATGGTCTCCTGGCCCCTTTTGGCCAGCTTTTCAATGGGCATGCAGCCCTCGTACACCTGCTGGTCCTTTTCAAAGTCGTGCAGCGGGGCGGTCTCGGCGCTGCAGAGCTCCCGCCAGAAGCTCTCGTAGCCGGGCTTGTCAAAGTAGCTGTTTAGGTAGTCCTCCCCGCCCCGGCCGTAGCGGCTGGCAGGGTGCAGCTTTGTCATGTCGAGGCTCTCGGCCAGCACTATCGGGGCGGCGGCATCGTAGAAGCTGAGAAAGCCCCCCGAGAGCCGCTCCACCGCGCCCGCGAGGGCCTCGCTCATCAGCGGCCCGGCGGCCACTATGGTGGGCAGGGCGGGGTCGATGGAGGTCTGCTCCTCCCGCAGCAGCTCTATGTTGCGGTCCGCTTCTATTTTTTCGGTCACAAGGCGGGAGAAGCTCTCCCGCTCCACCGCCAGCGCCCCTCCCGCGGGCACCCGGCAGAGGTCGGCGCACTGGAGGCAGACCGAGCCGTAAAGGCGCATCTCCGCCTTCATGAGGCCGGCGGCGGACTCCAGCCTCTCCGCCTTTAGGGAGTTGGAGCAGACCAGCTCCGCAAAGCCGGGGGAGCGGTGGGCGGGGGTGAACTTTTTGGGTTTCATCTCCACCAGCAGCACCTGGTGGCCCAGGGCGCTGAGGGTGTGGGCGGCCTCGCAGCCCGCAAGGCCCGCTCCTATCACTCTCACCCTCATTTTTCCACCGCCCTTTTGTACCCGCAGCCCTCCTTGAGGCAGACAAGCTCGGGGTTTCGGCCCTTCTTTTTAAAGAGGGTGCTGCCGCAGCTGGGGCAGAGGTCCGCCACCGGCTCGTCCCAGGTCATGAAGCCGCACTCGCGGCCCTTTTCGCAGGCGTAGAACAGCCTCCCCCTCTGGCTGCGGCGGCCCACCACCCGCGCGCCGCATTTTGGGCAGAGGCCCGGGGTCTCGTCCACCAGCTTTTTGGTGTTGCGGCACTCGGGGAAGCCGGGGCAGGCGAGGAACCTGCCGTAGCGGCCGGTCTTTATAACCATCTTCCGGCCGCAGAGCTCGCAGACCACGTCGGTCTCCTCCACCGGTATCTCGATGCGCTTGCCGGCCAGGTCCTGCTCCGCCTTGTCGAGGCTGCGGCTGAAGTCCTTGTAGAACCTCTCCAGCACCTTCTGCCACTGGGCCTTGCCCTCCTCGATCTTGTCCTGGTCCTTCTCCATGGCGGCGGCGAAGCGCACGTCCACAATTTCCGGGAAGTGGTCCTTGAGGAGGTCCGCCACAATGCTGCGGCGGGCGGGGGGCACCA
>CALXAK010000156.1 GCA_944386255.1 uncultured Clostridia bacterium | reverse complement strand
TACTTCACGGTGGCCTCGTCCTCAATTAGCGCCACCACAATCTCCCCGTCGTCGGCGGACTGCTGGCTCTTGGCGATGATTATGTCCCCGTCCAGTATGCCCGCGTCCTTCATGCTGTAGCCCTTTACCCTCAGGGCAAACAGCCCGTCGCCGGAGCCGCTGGTGTCGTAGCTCACATAGCCCTCAATGGTCTGGTTGGCGAGGATGGGCACCCCGGCCGCCACGGTGCCCAGCAGCGGCACCCGCACCGAACCGGTGGTCCCCGCCAGCGACAGGTTGCGCCGCTTGCCGGAGGCCATGTTTATAAGCCCGTCCGCCTCCAGCTCCTTCAGCACCTTGTAGGCGGTGGAGGTGGACTTTATGGGGATGGCACTGCATATCTCCCGCACGGTTGGGGGCGCGTCAAAGTTGTTCTCAACCAGGTACTGGAACACCCTCTGCTTGAGGGAGGGATCTCTGGTGGCCACGGGCAGCGCTCCTTTCACGAAACTATGTTTTTAATATAATAACACATTTTTTACCCTTTGAAAAGTACCCATTTGCCGCCGCGGGCCGGGTCCCTTACCTGCAAAATACCTGCTGCACAAAATCCGGCCCTTCGCGCAGGGCGGCTGGCAATAAGCAGGATTCTGGTGTAGAATCATAAAAAAAGCCGGAGGGAGAGCATGGAGCTGAAAAGGGGCTGTCTGCAGCAGGCGGATGTGGTCATGGAGATTATAGACGGCGCAAAGCGCCACCTGCACGAGCAGGGGATAGACCAGTGGCAGACCGGCTACCCCGACCGGGGGTCGATCGAGGCAGACCTTGCCGCCGGCAGGGGGTACCTGCTGGCGGAGGGGGAGCAGGTGCTGGGTTACCTCTGCGCCGACTTTGACGGGGAACCCGCCTACAGTGAGCTCCGGGGCAGCTGGGGCAGCTCCGGGGAGTATGTAGTGGTGCACCGCATGGCCTTTGCCGACGCTGCAAGAGGCCGGGGCCTCAGCGGCGAGGTCTTTAGGCTGGTGCAGCAGCTGGCCCTCGAGAGAGGGGTGCACAGCATGCGCATCGACACCGACCCCGCAAATCTCAAGATGCGGCACATCCTGCAGAAGAACGGATTTGAGCTTAGGGGCAGCATAACCTTTGACGGCAGCGAGAAGCTGGCCTTTGACAGGAGCTTCTGACCGCAAAGTACAATCTGTCGAATAGCTGAAATTATATACTGTTTGTAATATCACAAAGGGAGAGGCAGGGTGCCCCTCCCTTCTGCTGTCTGTAACTATATTTCAGCAGTCCCCGCCGGGCTCGCCACCTGGCCGCCGCCGCGTCCGGCTCGCCCGGCCCTCTTGCCACCCCCCATCAATCCCCCCCGGGCCGGGCGGGGGAAACGCGGAGAACCGGCTGAATAGCTGACGCCCTCGCACTCCGCAACCGCAGCACCATCGTGGCCGCTGCCGCTCCGCTGTTTACAGCGCTCCGCTTCCGGCGGCCCCGGCTGCGGCTCCATCTCTGCCCCGGCTGCGGCTTCCTCTCTGCCCCGGACGGGAGCCTTTGGCGCTCCCGGAGATTTGCCGCCGGATAAATATGAGCGCGGGGTATCCGCCAAATCTATGTCCCGCCCCGCCGGGCTCGCCACCCGCCGCAACACCGCACCCCCTCGGGCGGGAAACCCTGCGGCGCTCCCGCATTACAGCCTTGGACAGAATAATCCCCCCGGCGGGACCGGGGGGAGGGGGAAAACGTCTTATTTGTAGAGCGACTCAAACACCTGGGGTTTGCTCTGGACCTTTTTGCCGTCGTCGCCTATGAGCTGCTGGAACAGCTGGTCGGCAATCTCGTTGATGCGGGCCCGCAGCTCGGGGGTGAAGTGGAGGTAGGGCCCAAACTGGGCGGCGTTGATGCCGGAAGCGATGTTGGCCTTGATGGCGGTCATCAGCGGGTGCATCCCCTCGGCGTAGCCGTACATGGCGGCGGCGGTGGAGCAGTTGCCGCAGCCGGTGGCGTCCACGCTCTTGCCAAAGTCCACCAGCGGCGCGTACCATGCCTTGCCGTCCTGTATCATGTAGGACCCGCCGGTGCCCACCCGGAAGAAGCAGGGGACCCCGAGCTCGATTATCTTCGCCACCGACTCCTCCTCGCTGGCGGTGCCAAAGAGGTTTTTGCTCTCCGGCAGGTTGAGGGAGTAGATGTCCGACACCTTTATCCTGGCCATGGTGGCCTCGTGGTACTGGGGGTCGTTGCAGTGGCTGGTGGGTATCTCCCACATGGCCTTGCAGTTGGGGCTGCGGCGGTGCAGCTCCTTCAGGAAGCCCTCATAGTCCCCACCCATCTCCATGTACATGCCGCGGGTGTCGCTGGTGCAGAACTGCAGCACCTCCTCGGGCTTAAACCTCGACTCCTTGGCCCAGTCCTCAAAGGAGTAGTCGTCGTAGATGCTGTACTCAAACCACTCGCCGGAGGGCTTGTACTCCACCCGGGAGTAGATGGTCTTTCTAAGGGTGGGGAAGATGCCGTCGGTGGAGAGGTTGTTGTCGGTGAGGTAGGAGCCAATCTCCTTCATGTAGTCGGGGCCGGTCTTGGTGATGAAGAGCAGGTCGTCCTCCCAGGGCTTTACGCCATTCACCGAGTAGATGGTGCCGCCAAGGTATCCGTGAGCGGTGCTGCCGTCGGCGTAGAGCATGTCGTTGAGGATCACGCTTCCAACAATTAGGTACTTCATTTGCGATTATTCCTTTCTGCCGGCGGAGCCGGAAGTTTTTTATATCTCCAGGCCTTCGCTGTAGTTGTCCGCCACCATCTCCACCATGTTGGCAAAGGCCTCCTCCACGTCGGCGGGGCCCAGTATTCTGGCCCGCTGCCCGAACATGAAAACCCAGCTGAAGAAGGCGGGGCTCATCTCCACCTCGGTGGATATGAGGAAGTGGTCCGCGTCCACCGGGTGCAGCCGCAGGTCGGAGCCGAACCGGTCCAGTACCACCGTGGAAAGGGAGTTGTGGAAGATTATCTCCACCTGCCGGCGGGAGCCGCCGAACATGGAGAACTGGGAGTTTATGTAGGCCGCCGGGTCAAAGTCCCGGATGGTCTGGTTGTCCTCCCGGGGGACGTCCAGCACCTTCACCTCCACCATCCGGTCCACCCGGTAGTTGCTGATGGCGGAGCGGTCGGGGCTGTAGGCGGCGAGGTAGTAGTTGTCGTCGGAGTAGAGCAGCGCAAGGGGACTTACGTTGTACTCCCCGCCGTCCCGGCGGAACACCCGGCGCTGGTCCACCGAGTAGTCAAAGTACTTAAAGCTCAGCTGCTTGCCGGAGTTGACCGCCTCATGTATGGCATCCACCGAGTAGTAGATGCTCTCGTTCATCATCTTTACCCGCCGGTCCACAAACACCTGCCGCTGCAGCTCCTTTGCCTCCTGGACGCTGGTGAGCTGGCTTATCTTGCGGATGAGCTCGGTGCTCTTTTTGCGGGTGATGAACCTCGAGGCCCCCACCGCGTCCACCAGCAGCTTGAGCTCCGGCAGCTCAAACTCCCGGGAAAGCAGCATGTACTCGGTGTGCTTGCCCCTGCGGGTGCCAATGTCCATGCCGTAGCTGCGCAGCAGCTCTAGGTCGCTGTAGATGGACTTGCGCTCCGCGGTGATTCCGTAGGACGCAAGATAGCTAATTATCCTCTCCAGCGTCACCCCGTGCTCCGGGTCGGTCTCGGTCTCCAACAGGCGCTTTATGTACAGGGTTTTCAGCTTCTGGTTAGCAGTTCCAGCCATTCAACCTCACTCCTTCGGCGGCAGAGGCCGCCACCCAAATTGGGGTGTACCATTCATAGGATTATAGACCAATCTATAACTCAATAATAATATTATATTTTACAAATTTCAAGGGCTAAAGGGCCCCGCTGGGAATAATTTCGGTCAATATGCCGATAATTTTACCAAAAGAGCTGCCGGGAGGCGGGGCTTACTGTCCCAATAAACTCCCGGCAGAGGAAAGGCAATGGTGGATTAATGGAACTCAGCAAAGAAGAGTACAAAGTTTTGGTCTCTAAAACCATGCCCCACTCCAAGGTGCTGCGGGACTGCGCCATGGCGTTTTTGGTTGGAGGGATAATCTGCGCCGTTGGGGAGGGCATTGGGGAGCTCTGGAGCCTGCTGCCCACCGTCACCCCCGGCAAGGCCGCCACCCTCACCTCCGCCAGCCTCATCCTGCTCTCGGGGCTGCTCACCGGCTTTGGGGTGTACGACCGCATCTCCCGGGTGGCGGGGGCGGGCACGCTGGTGCCCATAACCGGCTTTGCCAACGCGGTGGTGAGCCCGGCGCTGGAGTTCAAGAGCGAGGGGTTCGTGCTGGGCACCGGGGCGAAGATGTTCATAATCGCCGGGCCGGTGATAGTCTACGGCACCGCCGCCTCGGTGCTGGCGGGCATAGTCTACGGCCTCGCAAAGGCGGTGAGCCTTTGAACCGGCAGGGAGCGGGGGTGCTGCGGCTGAAGAGCCGCCCCTCGGTGGTGGCCTGGCACGCCCATGTGGGCCGCAAGGAGAAGCAGGGCCCCCTGGGCAGCTGGTTCCGCTACTACAGCGAGGACACCACCCTCGGGGAGAGCAGCTGGGAGCTGGCCGAGAGCCGGCTGCAGCAGCTGGCCTTTGAGGGGGCCACCGCCGCCTGCACCCTCCAGCCGGACACCCTCCTCGGCGGGGACCTGCAGAACCAGTGCACCGCCGGGGCCTACGCCGCCCGCAGGACCGCCCTGCCCTATGTGGGGCTGTACGGCGCCTGCTCCACCATGGCGGAGTCGCTGGCGCTGGCGTCGCTGCTGGTGGACGGGGGCTACTCCGGCTGCGCCGCCGCCGTCACCTCCAGCCACTTCTGCTCCGCCGAGCGGCAGTTCCGCTTCCCCCTGGAGTACGGCTCCCAGCGCCCGCCCCAGAGCCAGTGGACGGTGACCGGGGCGGGCTGCGCCCTGGTGGCCCCCCACCGGGAGGGCCGGCCCTATGTGGAGCAGGTGATGTTCGGGCGGATAATCGACCTCGGCATCACCGACATAAACAACATGGGCGCCGCCATGGCCCCCGCCGCCGCCGACACCATAATGAACTTCTTCAAGGACACCGGCTCCTCCCCCGGCGACTACGACGCGGTCTACACCGGCGACCTCGGGGAGATCGGCTCCCGGCTGCTGCTGCGGCTGCTGGAGCGGGCGGGCTATAACCTCACCAACCACCAGGACTGCGGCCTCATGATCTACGACCGGGCCACCCAGCGGGTGGGCTCGGGGGGCTCCGGCTGCGGCTGCTCCGCCTCGGTGCTCTGCGGCCACCTGCTGCCCAGGCTCTGCAGCGGGGAGCTTGGCAACATCCTCTTTGTTGCCACCGGCGCCCTCATGAGCACCACCCTCTTCCAGCAGGGCGAGTCCATCCCGGGGGTTGCCCACCTCCTGAATATCCGGGGCTGCTAAAAGGCGGATTCCACAGCGCAATATCAACCCTCCGGTGTTGAAAACCGGGGGGTTGTTTGCTATTATATGTAATCATTGGGGCGAGGCCGCCCCTCGAAAAGGAGTCTCTGCCATGGATAACAACCAGGATAAGATACCCGGGTCCCGGCCCCAGACGGGGTTTGAGGAGAAGGAGTTTGAGAGCACCGTCCGCTCCGACGGGGCTCCTAGCGCCGCCCGGCAGACCCAGCACCAGCCCCTGACCCCGCCCCATAGCGCACGGCCCGCCGGACAGGGTGCACATCCCGCCGGTCAGAACGCCCGTCCCGCCGGTCAGAGCGCCCGGCCCGCCCGTCAGAACGCACATCCCGCCGGACAGGCTGCACGTCCCGCCGGACAGAGCGCACATCCCGCCGGACACAGCGCCCCGCCCGCCGCCCATGTCGCACGTCCCGCGGGACAGGGTGCACGGCCCGCCGGTCAGAGTGCACGTCCCGCCGGACAGAACGCACGTCCCGCCGGTCAGAACGCCCGGCCCGCCGGACAGAGCGCACGTCCCGCCGGTCAGGCTGCACGTCCCGCCGGACAGAGCGCCCGTCCCGCCGGTCAGAACGCACGTCCCGCCGGACAGGGTGCACATCCCGCCGGACAGAGCGCCCGTCCCGCCGGCAACCCATATAAGAACCCCGCCCCCGGCCCCCAGAGGGAGCGCCGGGAGGGCAACCCCTATGCAAACCAGCCCTCCGGCAGAGCCCCGGCCGCCCCG
>CALXAK010000155.1 GCA_944386255.1 uncultured Clostridia bacterium | reverse complement strand
GGAGAGGGAGCCGAGCAGGTACCGGTCAAAGCCGCTCAGCAGCATCGCCCGCCGCAGCACGAAGGTGTTGCCCCCCAGCACATAAAAGGCGCGGGAGTCCAGCAGCCGCCGGTCCAGCTCCTCCCTGCCGGGGAAAAACTCCCGCAGGTCCAGCTCCCGGCTCTCGAGGCCCAGCTCCCGCAGTTCCTTTGCCGCCAGGGCAATGTTCTTTGCCCTGCGCTCGGGGTTGCCGTAGCCGTCCAGGGCGTTGGGGATTATCTCCACCGGCCCTTTGCCCGCTTCCGTCGCCAGCCGCCGCAGCTCACGGCCCATGCCGCCTATTCTGAACGAGGAGAGATAAAGCTTCATTTTGCGTCACCAGAAATCAGTCGGAGGTGAGCCGCAGCAGATTCTCCCGGCTGCCGGAGAGCACCAGCATGTCGCCCTTGCGGAAGACGTAGTCAGGGTCTATATTGTCGGTGACGGTGCTGCCGTTCTGGATGGCGATGATGTTGAGCCCAAACCTGCCCCGCAGGTCCGCCTCCCGCACCGTGCGGCCCACTGCCTTGTCCGGCAGCTGGCACTTGGATATGTTGAGCTGCTCCGAGAGCTGAATGAAGTCCAGCACCCTCGCGTTCTCCAGCCGGTTTGCAAGGCGCACCGCCATGTCCCTCTCCGGGAACACCACCTCGGCGCCAAGCTTTTCCAGTATCTCGCCGTGCTCGGCGCTGGACGCCTTGGCGATGACGGTGGGTATGCCCATGGTGGTGAGGCTCAGGGTGGTGAGTATGGACATCCCCATGTCCTCACCGATGCACACAACCCCCACGTCGCAGTTCTGAATTCCTGTCTCGGAGAGGGAGGCTTTTTCGAGGCTGTGGAGTATAAAGGCGTTTTCGGTGAGGGCCCTGGCCTGCCTCACCCGCTCCTCGTCCCGGTCTATAACTATAATCTCCGCCCCTGTCACCGAGAGCGCCTCCGCCAGCGCCATGCCAAACCGGCCCGCGCCGACTATGCCGTAGCTTCTCTTGCCGTTCTTCTGGTTCTTGCCCATGATCCTACCTCCAAATTAACCTATGAATATGTTGCCGTCGGGGTAGCTCGCCCGCTCCCCACGGCCAAAGTGCCAGAGCGCTGCAATGGTTATTGGCCCGAGGCGCCCTATGAACATCACCGCGCAGAGCACCAGCTTGGAGCCGGAGGTCAGCCCGGTGGTTATGCCGGTGGATAGACCCACCGTGCCCGCGGCGCTGCAGACCTCGAAGAGAGCGTCCGGCAGCGCGAGGTCCGGCTCCATGGCCAGCAGCAGGTAGCAGCCGGTGAGCACCACCATCAGCATGCTTATCGCCACCGTGGCGGCCTTGCGAAAGGCGAACTTTGGCAGCGAGTAGTGAAACGCCTTTTCGGTGGAGTTGGTGGCGGCGGACCTGATGCCCTGCAGCAGGGTGAAGAGGGTGCTGGTTTTAATTCCGCCGCCGGTGGAGCCGGGGGAGGCCCCTATCACCATAAACACGCAGCTCATCAGCAGCCCCGCTGAGGAGAGGTCCGCCATGGAGCTGGCGGCAAAGCCCGCCGTGCGCATGGAGACGCTGTGGAAGAAGGACTGCAGCCAGGTGAGCCCCTCGGTGAGGCGGGTGAGCAGGGTGGCGCTCACAATCAGCGCGGCGCTGGTGGTCAGCACCACCCGGGAGTGCATGGAGAGCTTCTTCCAGTGGAAGCGCTTTATTATCAGCTCGGATATTACAAAGTAGCCAATTCCCCCAAAGAAGATGAGCGCCGCGGTGGTCAGCAGCAGCAGGGGGCTGTCCGAGTAGGGCAGCAGGCTGTCAAACCCGCCCAGTATGTCGAACCCGGCGTTGTTAAAGGCAGACACCGCGTGAAAAGCGCTTATGCCCAGCGCCGGCAGCAGCTTCCGCCCCTCCAGAAAGACCGGCAGGCAGAGCAGAGCCCCCGCCGCCTCGGCCACAAAGGTTATTATGAAGATCCTGCGGAGCATGCGAACCATGCCCCCGCCGGAGTCGAGACCCAGCGAGTCCCGCAGCAGGCCGCGGCCCTTTATGTTGATGCGGCGGCCTATCATCAGCATTATCCCGGCCCCGACCGAGGCTATTCCGAGGCCGCCGGTCTGGATGAGCAGGGCTATCACCAGCCGGCCAAGGGGGCTGAAGGTCCCGGCCACGTCCACCGATATTAGACCGGTGACGCAGACCGCACTGGTGGAGATGAAGAGGGAATCTATGTATTTTATCTCCGCCCCCGGGTTCAGGCAGCAGGGCAGGCAGAGCAGCGCCGAGCCCAGCAGTATAACCCCCAAAAATCCAATGGCGAGTATCCTGCCGGAGGGCTGAGTCTTTAAAAAAGAAGAGAAGGCGTTCATCAAATGACCTCGTTCCGGGGCCCTGGGCGCCCGGTTTATAGGTTTCACTATTTAGTTCAAAGAAGAATATAGCATACTTTTTTCCCCATAACAATAGCGCGGAGGGTCTCTCCGCGCCAGAGTTCCGCCAATATTCTAACTGTTGGAGCCGTAGCTCCCCGCAAGCCCCAGGCTTATGCCGATGGCCTCGTCCACCCGCTGCATCGACTCCTGGTCCACCTCGCCCATGCGCTCCCGAAGGCGCTGCTTGTCTATGGTGCGCACCTGCTCCAGCAGCACCACGCTGTCCCGGGAGAGCCCGCAGTTTTCACCCTTAATGTCAATGTGGGTGGGCAGGGGGTTCTTCTCCTTGCGGCTGGTTATGGCCGCCGCGATCACGGTGGGGCTGTAGCGGTTGCCCACGTTGTTCTGCACGATGAGCACCGGGCGCACCCCGCCCTGCTCCGAGCCCACCACCGGGCTCAGGTCCGCGTAAAACACGTCCCCGCGCTTTACCTTCATCCTGTCTGCCGCACCACCTTGGGAAGTTTCTTTTTGAGCTTTGCCTAACTATAGCTTTACCCTAAATCCTATGATTAAATCATCGAAATAAATACTATTTAAAAAAATCTCCCCAGCTTCACCCCACCCGGTATTCAGCTCCCGAGGGGCAGATTATGGCGGAAATCTCCCCGTCCAGCAGCTCCACCCCCGAGCCGTCCGGCAGCAGCAGCGCTCCGGGGGTCTGCTCCAGCTGCTCCCTGCCGGAGCAGGCGGCGGCCAGCCGGTCCAGCAGGGCGGTTATCTCCAGCACCGGTGCGCTCTCGGGGCAGAGGGAGGGGGGCATGCTGTGCTCAATGCCCTCGAAGCTCACGGTGAGCTCCCCCTCCGCCAGCAGCATCTCAAGCCCCTGCGCCTGCCCCGAGAGCAGCAGAAGCCGGCCCTCGCCGGGGCCCTGCCGGGTGTACAGCATCCGGTTCCCATCCAGCTCCAGCTGCAGCTCCAGCGGAGGGGAGAGGGCGGACAAAAGCGCCTGCTGCCCGCCCTCCTCTGCAGCGCAGCCGCAGAGAAGGGCCGCGATAAGGATTGCCGGCAGCAGACGCCGAATTTTCATGCTGTAAAACCTCTTTCAGCTGTTTTGGAAGAGGTCCCTGTAGGCTCCGGATATGTTCTCCGCCACCGCGCTGGCGGTCATGGAGTACCTGTCGCAGACCCTCTCGGCCACGTCCGCCGCAAGGGAGTGCATGTACACCCCCAGCAGCGCCGCCTCAAGCGGCTGCTTGCCCATGGCGAGATAGGCCCCGGTCATGCCCGCCAGCAGGTCCCCCGAGCCGGCCTTGCCCAGCCCGGAGTTGCCTATGTTGTTCACCCACACCCTGCCCTCGCTGGCTATAACGGTGTTCTCGCTCTTGAGCACCAGCGTCACCGGGTATTTGAGGGTGAAGTCCCGGGCGGTCTTAATGCGGTCGGCCCGCACCTCCTGTTCGGGGATGCCGGTTATGCCGCAGAATTCCCCTATGTGTGGGGTCATGACAATGGGAGCTTGCCTCTTCACCAACATATCTATGCGCCCCGCCATGGCGCTGAGACCTCCCGCGTCCAGCACCGCCGGGCAGCAGCTGCCGTTCAGCACCCGCTCCACCCT
>CALXAK010000154.1 GCA_944386255.1 uncultured Clostridia bacterium | reverse complement strand
GGCATATGTGATGCCGGTGTCATCGGTGAGCAGCAGCGGCTACAGCATGGGCGCCGTCAACCGGTATATCGGCGTGGTAGAGCCCCAGCAGACCCTCAACGTGGAGAAGGACTCCTCCAAAACCGTGGACGAGGTGTTTGTAAAGGAGGGGGACAAGGTGGAGGTTGGCGACGACCTCTTCAGCTACGATGCTGCCGCCATGGAGCTGGAGCTCGCCCAGCTGGACGTGGACATACAGCGCATGAAGGCGGAGATATCCGACAACTACGAGCGCATAAAGCAGCTGCAGAGCCAGCAGGCCTCCGCCCCCGCCGAGGAGCAGCTGGACTACTCTCTCAACATACAAAGCCTTCAGACCTCCACAAAGAGCCTTGAGTACTCCCTCAAGGCCAAGGAGCTGGAGCTCAGCCAGAAGAAGCAGGCCATCAGCCAGACGGTGGTCAAGTGCACCATGGCCGGTACCATAAAGAGCGTGAACGTTAACGGCGGCTATGACCAGAACGGGAATCCGCTGCCGTTTATAACCATTATGGCCTCGGGGGACCTGCTGGTGAAGGGCACCATCAACGAGCTCAACATCGGCAGCATCAGCGAGGGCATGCGGGTACTGGTGCGCTCCAGAGTGGATGAGAGCGTCACCTGGAGCGGTTTCATCAAGAAGATAGACACCTCTCCCACCACCAACAACAACCAGAACTACTACTATTCCAGCTCCTCCGACAGCTCCCTCTCCAGCTCCAAGTACAGCTTCTATGTGGAGCTGGACAGCACCCAGGGCCTTATGCTGGGCCAGCACATCACCATAGAGCCAGATCTGGGCCAGTCCTCCTCGGAGCCCTCCGAGGGGATCATGCTGGGAGAATGGTACATCTGCGGAGCCGACACCGACTCCCCCTATGTGTGGAAAGAGGTGGGCGGACGCCTTCGCATGCAGCCGGTGGTGCTGGGCAGCTACAACGAGACCAGCTGTGAGTACCAGATTCTGGAGGGCGTCACCCTCGAGGACTTTATCGCCTTCCCGGACGATACCCTCACCGAGGGCATGAAGACCACCACCGAATACCAGGAGCCCTCGGTTGACGCCCCCGAAGAGGGCGGGGACCTTCCCGAAACCGACGGCCTCCTCTCTGAGGACGGCTCCGGCGACATGGATATGGAGCCCTCCGACGGCGCCACCGCCGAGATGGAGGTGGCGGGATGACGGTTCTGGAGCTTCGGAACATATATAAGACCTACAACCAGGGCGAGTACGCGGTACCGGTGCTCAAGGACGTCTCCCTCAAGGTTGAGGAGGGGGATTTCCTGGCCATAATGGGACCCTCCGGCTCCGGCAAGTCCACCCTTATGAACATAATCGGCTGTCTCGACCGGCAGAGCTCTGGGGAGTACTACTTTGACGGGGAGAGCGTGCAGGAGAAGAGCGACAACGACCTCGCCGACCTCCGCAACCGCAGCATCGGCTTTGTGTTTCAGAACTTTAACCTTCTCCCCCGCGAGAGCGCCCGGGAGAATGTGGAGCTGCCGCTGGTCTACGCGGGGATAAACCCCAAGGAGCGCCGGGAACGGGCGGAAAAGGCCCTTCGCGACGTGGGCCTCGAGGACCGCATGGAGTTCAATCCCACCCAGCTCTCCGGCGGCCAGAAGCAGCGGGTGGCGGTGGCAAGAGCCATGATAAACAACCCACGCATACTTCTGGCGGACGAGCCCACCGGCGCTCTGGACACCAAGAGCGGCGAGCAGCTCATGCGCCTTTTCACCGAGCTCAACTCAAACGGCATGACCATCGTCATGATTACCCATGAGCCGGAGGTGGCTCAGTACGCCGCCAAGACGGTCATAATTCGAGACGGGGTGCTGCTGGACTCCGGCAGGGAGGACTACTCCGATGGACTCTAAGATAAAGAAACCGGGCGCCGCCGCACGGCTCAGGGCGTTCGTTAAAAAGCCGCGCTTTCGCCTGGCGCTGGTGCTGACCATGGTCGCGCTGGTGCTGGTGGCGGCGGGTGTGGTGCTGCTGCCGAAATATATAGGCGGCAAAACCGTAGATGTGGCCCAGGTGTCCATGGTCAGCAGCAGCTGGTGGGGGGAGCAGAAGGGCACCTACGGCACCATAACCTCCGGGGGCACCTACAACGTTTACCTCACCAACAACCTTTTGCCCGCAAACGTCTTTGTCACCCAGGGCCAGGAGATCGAGGCCGGCGCACGCCTTTTCGAGTACGACATGACCGCGCTGGAGCTTGCGGGGGAGTCTGCAAGCATAAGCTACAAGATGGCCCAGAACAACCTGGACAAGGCGAAGGCGCTCCTTGCCGAGTACGGCACCTACACCGTATATGTGCCGCCAGAGCCGGTGATTGTGGACGGCATCGATGCCATTGAGACTGTGGACAGCGGCGCCGGGAGCCTTCGCACCGGCTCCGGCACCAAAGAGGACCCCTATGTCTATAAATGCGACCTCGAAACCAGGGTTGGAGCCGCATTCCTGAACGAGCTCACCGAGATACTGGCCGAGACGCCGGTGGACCCGGGCGACGGGACCGGCACCTCCTCCGGCGGCGGGACCGGCACCCAACCTCCTCAGGGCGGGGGGACTCAGCAGGGCTCCGGCAGCGGTACCCCCTCCCAGGGCGGTGAAGGCGGCGCCAGCGGCGAGGGCGGCGGGGACGGCGAGCAGCCGGCCCAGCCGGAGGTGGAGCGGGCCGCAAGGTACGCCCGCCTGGACATATACTGCAGCATGGGCCCGGAGATGGACAGCGTGCTGGTGGCCTCGGTCAGCTTTGACGGCAAGGAGAATGAGGAGATTATCAAATCCATAACCGAGGACTTCACCATCGGCGAAACTCTTGTGAGCGTGTCTGTGGCGGGTGAGGTGAGCCTAAATGAGGGCTCTCCGGTTTTCCAGCTCTCGGAGCTCAGGTCCTCCACCGCCATACCCGAGCCGCCAAAGATCCCCGAAAACCAGCGGGAGACCCAGGAGGAGATTGACAAGCTCATCGCCGACCAGAAGAAGACGGTGCGCGACCTTGAAATCGCCCTTTCACAGGCCAAAATAGACCTGCAGAAGGCGCTCAGCGAGATTGGCGACCGCACCGTGCTGGCGGAGTTCGGCGGCACCGTCACCAAGGTGGCGGACCCCAGCAGCATGGAGGCCGGCTCCCCGTTTATAGTCATCGCCACCACGGCGGGCTACTCGGTGGAGGGCACGGTGAGCGAAAATAACCTCGAGTATGTAAAGCTCGGCGACAAGCTCCGGGTGGTGTCCTACAGCACCGGAAGCGAGATGACCGCCACCGTAACCGAAATTTCCGACACACCCCAGCAGTGGGGCAACTCCATGTCGGCGGAGAACCCCAACAGCTCCTACTACACCTTCCGCGCGGTGCTGGAGACCGACCAGGTGTTTGACAGCTACACCGGCGTGGAGATCTACTTCGACAGCTCCTCCGGCCAGGAGGGCAGCGGCAACTTCTACATCCCCGCCCTCTATGTGCGCGAGGCCGACGACGGCAGCAGCTATGTGCTGAAGGTGGGCGAGGACGGCAGAATGGTCCGCCAGCCGGTGGAAACCGGCAAGAAGATTTACGGGTCCATGGTGGAGATATGCTCCGGCCTCACCGCCGAGGACTACATCGGCTTCCCCTATGGCAAAAATGCCGTTGAGGGCGCCACGCCAAACTACGACGGCGAGATTTACTATTAAAGGGGGGAGACGCAGTTGAAAGAGAATATTAAACTCGCGTTCCGCGGCATCAAGAACCACAAGATGCGCTCCTTCCTCACCATGCTCGGCATAATCATAGGAATTGCCGCCATAATCGCGATAGTCTCCACCATCAAGGGAACCAACGAGCAGATAAAAAACAACCTCATCGGTTCCGGAAACAACGCCGTCACCGTTACCCTCTACCAGGGGGACTGGACCTATGAAACCCAGTACAACGGCGTGCCCGAGGGCTTCCTGCCCATAACCGACGAGACGATAGAGGAGGTGCTGGAGGTACCGGAGATAGTCTCCGCATCGAGATTTATCCTCCGCAGCTACGCCGACGGGATATTCCACGAAAACAGCACACTCTCCGGCGGATCGCTCTACGGCATAGACACCAACTACTTCGACGTGGTGGGTTACCAGGTCTCTAAGGGCCGCAGCTTTGTGGAGCAGGACTACACCGACTTCCGCAAGGTGGCGGTGGTGAATGAGACCGCGGCTGGGGTGTTGTTTGAGGGAGAGGACCCAATAGGTAAGACGGTTGAAATAATGGGCGAGCCGTTTGTGGTGGTGGGCGTTGTAAAGCAGCGCACCGAGTTCAAACCCGTCATCAACACCGTGGAAGACTACTACACCTACACCCGTTCCGACAGCGGTTCGGTGTACATCCCTCTTGGCTGCTGGCCCATAATCTACCAGTTTGACGAGCCCGAGTCGCTGCTGGTGAAGGCGAGGAACACCGACAGTATGACGGCGGCGGGGGAGAGGAGCGCCGAGATACTGAACTCCCACTCCACCGCCGACACCTCCGCCGACGGCGCTGTGCACTACAAGTCGGACGACATACTCCAGCGCGCTCAGCAGTTGCAGGACCTCAGCGCCTCCACCAACAGCATGCTGATCTGGATCGCCGGAATCTCACTTCTGGTGGGCGGCATCGGCGTTATGAACATAATGCTGGTCTCGGTGACCGAGCGCACCCGGGAAATAGGCCTCAAAAAGGCCCTCGGCGCCCGCAAAAACAGCATAATGATGCAGTTCCTCACCGAGGCGGCGGTGCTCACCAGCATTGGCGGTCTCCTGGGGGTGGTGGTCGGTGTCGGCCTCGCCTATGTGGTATCGGCGGTGGCGAAGGTGCCGGTGGCCATAAGCGGAGCGGCAATACTGATTTCCCTCCTGTTCTCCACTGTGGTGGGCATAGTCTTCGGGCTGCTCCCGTCGCTTAGAGCCTCCAACCTTGACCCAATAGAGGCTCTGCGGTACGAGTAATCCCTGCCGCAACAGCAAAAAAGCAGGCTCCCTTTTTGGGAGCCTGCTTAAACTTTGCCGGAGAATCAGTCTACATAGACCACCTTGCTGGTCTTGAGCTTGTTCATGTCCTTTTCGGCAAAGAGGGGGCTGGTGCCAAAGCCGGTGAAGAACTCAAGCCCCCGCATCCGGCCGAGGTGGAACATGAGCAGGGTTACAGGTATAAAGCTCATCATGGGCTTGAGCTCCAGCAGTATGGTGTCCGGCAGCTGGCAGAGCTCGGCGCCCTCCGGGAACTCGTCCGCGTCCGCCTCGCTCACCACCAGGACCGGCCTTCCGCTCTTGAGCATGGTGCCGATGGTCTCAACGGTGCGCCCGAAGGAGGGGCTGTTCTTGGAGGCTATGGCCACCGTGCCAATTTTCTCCCGGTCCCGCATGAAGAAGTTTATGTGGCACCAGTCCTCGCTGTCGGTGTACTGGTTGTAGCAGCCAAGGTACTCGAACCCCTTGGCGGCGCCAAAGTAGGCGGCGGCGATGTCGTAGCCGGAGCCCACAAAGTCGTAGCCAACGGTGTCCTTCCAGTTGAGGGCCAGGTCATACATCTGCTGGTCAATAGCGTCCAGCCTATCCACCACCGACTGCATATAGCGCAGCATCTCGGCACGCATGTTCTGCTCGTCCTCCCGGGTTATGTGCCCGCGGCAGACCCCCGCGTAGAGGGCCACCAGGTAGAGGTTGAGCATGGCGTTGGAGTAGGTGAAGCTCTGGCCGCTGAAGGGGAAGCTCCACACCTTGTCTCCCTTTTCGTGCAGCACATAGTCGGCAGCCTTGCCGATGTTGGACTCGGGGTTGGTGGTGACGGCAAAGGTGGTGCAGCCCTTTTTGTCCGCTCTCTGGATCGCCTCGGTCACCCTGGCGCCGGTGCCGGAGGAGCTGGTCACAAACACCAGGGTCTCGCTCCTGTCCTCCTCATCGCCAAAGTAAAAGTGCCTGCCCACGTCAACACAGCGCTCGGCAAATACATCCGGTGTGCCGAACATCTTGTTGAAGAACAGCCGTGTGGCGAGGGAGGCGCAGTAGGAGTCGCCGTTGCCGGTGAGCACCACCCTGCGGGCCCTCTTCATGACCTCGGCGGGTATGAGCTCCGAGAGCGCCTCAAAGGACTGCCGCTCCATGGCGTCCTTTAAAAACCCAGGAAGGAGCTTGAGGTCGTTTACTTCGGACAGATCTCTCTGATACATCGGATTTTACCTCCAGCTGTGTTTGAATTTGCTTTTTTAGAAAGACTATACTTTTTGTCTGCCGCCCTGCAAATTTATCTGCAGAACAACGCTGCAGTTTAATTTTAACACATCCTGCAAAAGGGCCGCAAGCCCGTGCGGGCTGGCGATACGTGTTGGCCAATATATTTCTGCAGTTTTTAAAAATAGGTAGTATAATAAACTGAACCCAGGCAAAAGGAGCGTGCAGATGAAAAAGGGCATAACAATAAGGTGCGGCGCAGGGGCCGCGGCGGCGCTGGCAATATTTGCAATCGGGGCGTTAACCGGCCAGCCGCTTCTCAGCGCGGCCTGCGACGGCTTCTTTCTCGCGGCGCTGCTGCTGCTGTTTTACGGCTGCATAAAGGTGCTCAACTCCGACCGCATAAAGCGCGGCGGGCTGGACCTTTCCAAAACTGTCTACCAGAAGGTGCAGACCCACGCACCGGACCCCCAGGAGACCGCCTCCCGCCGCCGCTCGGGCCTTGCGTTTATTATATCCGGGGGAATACTGCTGCTGCCGGCGCTGGCGCTGCTGGGGACCTACTACCTGCTGTAGAAGCTTTCTGTTGACACGAACGCCGCCAGTTGGTATAATCTATACTTGCAGCGCGGGTGTAGTTCAATGGCAGAACACCAGCCTTCCAAGCTGGTCACGTGGGTTCGATTCCCATCACCCGCTCCAGGTCGGAGCAAGGTCCGCTTTGCTCCGGCGCTTTTTTATGAATGCCCGGGAGGCTTTTTTGAAGACCTCTTGTTTTGCTGGTTACAAATCCCCGGGTTTGTGCTATACTTTAACCCTGGCCGGCGCTCGCCGGTGGGAATAGAAATGCGTCTGTAGCTCAGGTGGATAGAGCACCTGCCTTCTAAGCAGGGAGTCCGGGGTTCGAGTCCCTGCAGGCGCGCCAGTTCGGGGCAGGTCCCACACCTGCTCCGATATTCTTTTTATCCCTGAGCCATTGCCGGCAAGATTGCCAGCTTTGCGGCGGGATTGTATAATGATTTTAGTATTCGGCGGTGGAGCTGCACTCCGGTGGCCCCCGCCTCTGGGAGAAGGGTTTTGAAAAAAGACTTACTCGCGGCCGTCCGCTCCGGTGAGGGCATTTCCCTCGGTGGCCAGGCGAGGTTGATCGCCAGCCTCAGCCTGCCGGCCATTATGGCCCAGCTTTCCTCGGTGGTCATGCAGTACATAGACGCCTCTATGGTGGGCCGCCTCGGCGCGGATGCCTCGGCGTCCATAGGGCTTGTGTCCTCCAGCACCTGGCTTTTTGGCGGCACCTGCACGGCGGTGGTGGTGGGCTTTTCGGTGCTGGTGGCCCAGAGTATTGGGGCCGGGCAGGAGCGCCGGGCGAGAGACCTTGTAAAGCAGTCCTTTGTGGTGGGGCTTGCTGTCAGCCTCTTGTTCGCCCTGCTGGGCGCCGCCGTCAGCGGCAATCTCCCAATATGGCTCCGCGGTGAGCAGAGCCTCCACCGCGGAGCCACTAGCTATTTTTTGATCTATGCCCTCTCTCTGCCGGTGGGTCAGGCAGCGATGCTGGCGGGCAGCATGCTGCAGGCCAGCGGCAATATGCGCACCCCCAGCGCCCTCAACATCCTCATGTGCTTGTTGGATGTGGTCTTCAACTGGCTGCTCATTTACCCCTCGAGGCAGATCTTTGGCATTACCATGCCGGGAGCGGGCCTTGGGGTGACCGGAGCGGCTCTCGGCACGCTGCTGGCCCGGCTCTGCTGCGCAGCCGTGATGGTCTATGCCCTCTTCTTCCGCTCCAGGATGCTGCGGCTTCGCCCCGGCGAGGGCTTCAAGCTGGACTGGGACGCGGTTAGGCGCGCAGCGCTGCTCTCCGCCCCGGTGGCGGTGGAGCGGCTGGTGATGAGCGGGGCTCAGGTGGCATCCACCGCTATCGTGGCCCCTCTCGGCAACATCTCAATCGCCGCAAACTCCTTTGCCATAACCGCTGAGAGCCTCTGCTATATGCCGGGCGAGGGGGTTGCCATGGCCGCCTCCACCATCATCGGCCAGACGGTGGGCGCCGGGCGCAGAGACCTTGCAAAACGCCTTGGTTTTATCGTCACCGGCTTCGGCATGCTGATTATGACTATAAGCGGTGTGCTCATGTACCTGTTCGCCGAGGCCATGATAGGCTCCCTCAGCAGCGACCCGGAGGTGGTGGCTCTCGGCACCGGTATTCTGCGCATCGAGGCCTTCGCGGAGCCCATGTACGCGGCCTCCATGGTGGCCTCCGGCGTGTTCAGGGGAGCCGGGGACACCCTTATTCCCGCCATTTTCAACTTCTGCAGCATGTGGCTTGTGCGTATCCCTCTCTCCGCCCTTGCCGCCCCCTCGCTTGGACTCAGAGGGGTCTGGATCGCCATGGCGCTGGAGCTGACCGTCCGCGGGATAATCTTTCTAATACGTCTTGCCAGGGGAAACTGGCTTAAGAGCAATAGAAAACCCATCTTCTCAAAGAAGGAAAGGAGCAGCAATGATCTACAGGGACTTTAAGGGGCTTAAGCTCTCCGCTCTCGGCATGGGGTGTATGCGTCTGCCGGTGGTGGACGGCGATGACGGAATCATAGACTTCGCCGCCACCGACAGGATGATCGACTACGCCATGGAAAACGGCGTCAACTACTACGACACCGCCTGGGGCTACCACGCCGGAAAATCCGAACTGGTGGTGGGGGAGTCGCTGGCAAGGTTCCCGCGGGACAGCTTCTATCTCGCCAGCAAGTTCCCCGGCTACGATCTCTCCAACATGGACAAGGTGGAGGAGATATTCGAGAAGCAGCTGGCCAAGTGCCGGGTGGAGTACTTTGACTTCTACCTCTTCCACAACGTCTGCGAGATGAACGTGGAGCAGTATCTGGACAAAAAATACCGCATCTACGACTACCTCATAAAGCAGCGGGACCAGGGCCGCATACGGCACCTGGGCTTCTCCGCCCACGGCGACATAGACACCATAAAAAGGTTCCTGGACGCCTACGGCAGCGAGATGGAGTTCGGCCAGCTGCAGCTCAACTACCTGGACTGGAAGTTCCAGAATGCAAAGGGCAAGGTGGAGCTGCTGGCGTCAAGGGG
>CALXAK010000153.1 GCA_944386255.1 uncultured Clostridia bacterium | reverse complement strand
GAAACTCCTGCTTGCCGCCAAGGAAGGATATCTTCCCCTCTTCCCGGAGCCTGTTGCGGTACTCCAGCTCCACAAACTCCTCCGCCGGCACCGCCATGAGCACCACGTCACCCGAGAGCTCCTTCATAATGGCCGGGTCACGGAAGGCGTAGGCCACTCCGGCCAGCGCCGCCATCATGGCGTTGTGGCCGCAGGCGTGGGCCGCCCCGGTGATGGGGTCGGCTGCGGGGTGGCTGGGGCTCGTCACCGCGTCCAGCTCCGCCATCACCGCCACGCGGAACCTGCTCTCGCCGCCGGGTATGTCGGTTACCACACCGGTTATGGCGACGTTGTCCCGGTAGTCGTAGCCAAGGGAGGTTAGGAACTGCTTCCACTTCTCGGCGGTCTTGAACTCCTTGTATCCGAGTTCCGGCTCCTTTGCAATGGCGTCACCCAGGGCGAATATACCCTCGCGGTTGGCGTCGATGGCTGCGCACACAGCCTTTTTGAGTTCATCTCTGGTCATCGTCTCAACTCCTCCTTAAAGCCAGGAATAAAAGCAGGTTTGTTAAAAATCCATTAATATTTTTGAAATAATTTGGATATTAATAGCGTTAATATTAGCAGTTTAAACTATACTTGTCAATCGCCCACAAAATTTTTATGCAGAATAAAGTTTAGAATATTAACATATTAAAGCAAAACAGCGCTCTGCTTTATGCAGAGCGCTGAATATATGCTTTTTGGAACTTATAACTTCGGCAATGCGATGAATTCCGGCTGCATCATCTGCTGCAGCTTAAAGCGCACAAAATCGGTGCCAAAGCGGGCCGCCAGCGACCCCAGCAGCCGCTTGCCGGGCAACTCGTTCAGCAGCTGGCCGGTCACCATCTCCACCACCTTGTAGTCCGGCAGCTCCGCCAGCGTCACCTGCACCGAGTCTCCCCTGAAGGTGAGGGTTATCAGCCTCGAACTCACCGTCTCCACAAAGTCCAGCCGCAGCCGCACCACCGGACAGCGGTCCTGGTCGAGGCCCAGCCTTGCGCTGCAGCTGAGGATGTAGGGCTCGCCCCCAAAATCCTGCACACTCCTCACCGGCCGCAGCAGGCCGCAGGGGATCTCCAGCCTCCGGCCGCTCTCCTGCATCTGCAGAATCAGCTTTGAGCCCCGGCGCAGCAGCCGGAAGCCATCTATCCCGCTGGGGTAGATGTTCTGGAACATGCAGCTCAGCAGCGGCATAAGCCCGAGGGAGGGCTCGGGAGACGCCGGGCGGAACTCCGCCTTCTCCAGCTGCTTCAAGCGCAGGTAGCAGCCCAGCCGGCCGCTGGCGGGGGAGTGGAGGGGCAGGTTCTTGTCTCGCAGCTCCCGCAGCGCAGACCTCAGCCTGCCGGAGCCGCCGCCGGGACCCACGCCGGGGTTCCGGCCGGAAAAGTGCTTCTCTACCACGTCGAAGTACCGCCCCTCCTGGAAGGACTCGCAGGAGCCCGCGATTGCCGATATAATCAGCCCCGAGTCCCTGAAGCCCAGGGCGTTCTGGCCGAAGAGCCCGTTGAGCAGGAAGCTGTTCTGCCGCCTGCCCACCCAGACCTGGTAGCCGTAGTCAAAGCGGGCGTTGTCCGAGTCGGGGCCGCTTTGACGGGAGGTCATCTCCCGCACCCATTTTTCCGAGAGTATGCGCCTGCCCTGGTACTCGCCCCCGTTCATCAGCAGTATGCCGAGCTTGGTCATGTCCTCGAGACGCAGGTACATGCCGAAGCCGCCCTTCTCTATGCCCTTTGGGCAGCGCTCCCAGAAGCAGTCCCCCATGCCGAGGGGCTGGAACAGCCGCGGCCGCAGGAAGTCCACAAGGCCCTCCCCGGTTATGCCGCATATTATCGCCGCCAGCATATAGGAGTTCATGCTGTTGTAGTTGAATTTTTTGCCCGGGTCGAAGCGAAGGCTGCTGGACAGGAAGCTGCTCACCCAGTCCTCGGAGGTGACCGCCCCAAACTCCGCAAACTCCACCCCGCTCTGCATGGCCAGCAGGTGCCGGACCTTTATGTCCGGCTGCAGCCGCTGCAGCAGCCCCTTACGGTGTTCGGGGAAGAACTCCTGTACCGGTGCGTCCAGGTCCAGCTTGCCCTGGTCCCAGAGCAGCCCCGCCGCAATGCCGGTCACCGTCTTGCAGAGGGAGAAGGTGGAGTGCCAGTCCCCGGGGGAGTAGCCGGCGGCGTAGCTCTCGGCTATCACCTTCCCGTCCTTTGCGGCCATGATGCCGTGGATGTTGAGCTCCGGGTCCCGGGCAAGGTCCAGCACAAAGCGCGAGAGAATCCCGGAGGATATGCCCACCTGCTCGGGGGAGCACCTCGGCAGAGGTTCGCCCGTCCCGCCCGGCAGGGCGGTCTTTTGAGGACGAGACCTTATGAGGGCCTCGGTGGTTTTGCTGCGGTCGAACACCGACAGCACGAATTTTACAGCTCCTGGTTCCATTGATACCTCGTTGTGGCAGCCTGGGACGCTACCGGTCCCCGTATCATTCTACACCGCTGCAGCTCTCTGCCCACAGCCAGCGGCTTTTTGGCAGCAATTTCCTCTCAGGCCTTTTTGTGCTCCACAACCACCTCGTTTTTGCCGCCGATGCCCCGCTGCTCCTTCAGCGACTGCAGCCGCAGGTTGTTCACAAAGGTGCAGCTGAACCGCTCCATGTTGAAGAGATGTGTGAACAGGGCGCATTTGCAGAGGAACAGGTAGTAGATGTTGAGCCCGCAGTCGAAGGTGGTTTCAAAGTTGCCCTGGCCCTTGCTTATTATCACGTCGGCGGTGGTGAGATGGTGCAGGGTGCTCTCGCTCACCCACTTGAGGGGAGTGCCGGTTATGGCGCAGCCGTTGTCGATGACGGTGGCCACCTCCGAGAGCCCTATGTACTCCGCGTCCGCCCGGGTGGCGTCGTTGGCGGCGGGGCCTCCCCGCACGCAGGCCAGCACCTCGAGGTCCGGGTATTTCTCCCGAATCAGCTTTATTAGCAGCTTGTCCAGCACAATCTCCCCGCAGTTGTCGTGCAGGAATACCATCTTTTTGGCTTTCGATAGGTCCTCCAGCATTTTGGGGTACTCGGTGAGGTCCAGCGGGGCCCTGGCCGAGTCCCGCAGCATCTCCAGCAGCTCCCCGGTCTGCACGTCCACCGAGGTGAAGTCGATGTAGTTGGCCGCGAGGGCGTAGCGTATGCAGGCGAGGATGGGGTCCTGCTCCGAGCGCACCGCTGCCTCAATCTCCGGCAGCTGGTCCATCACTATCCGGTTGAAGGAGCGGTTTATCTCGGTGTAGTCCTGCTCCGGGTAGGGACCAAAGTGCTTTTCGTAGGCGGCCTTTAGCGCCGGGCCCATGCAGGGGGAGCTGGTGTCCTCCGGTTCGTTGAGTATGGCGCGGAGCACGTCCCGCATGTAGAGCGATTTGTTGTCCTCGTCGGTGCGGTCCTCTATGCGCTTTACCGCCCCGTTTATGAGGCAGGCGAAGCAGTTGGCGTTGAGTTTCATCCCTCGTCCTCCAGCTCATTTGTGATTTAAATAATTATACCAAATCTCCCGCCGGGCTTCAAAGGTCTGGATTTGAGATTTTGGATAAAATCAGTTGTCTTTTTGCACATATTTTTTAACGTTAATTGATTAACTTTGACAAAAACGCGGGATTCTCATTTACAAAGACCCCGCTAAAAGCTAATATTTACCATATAGGCAGGCTGTGCTCTCCAGGGGAGGGCAGCGGCTACAATTACAGAAAAGGAGACAATTATGGCAAAAAAAGTCATTCTGGATGTGGATACCGGCTCTGATGATGCGGTAGCCATAATAGAGGCCCTGCGCTGTCCGGACCTTGAAGTGGTGGCCATCTGCACCGTCTGGGGCAACCTGGATGTGCCCTACACCACCGAGAACACCCTTCGTCTGGTGTCCTCCCTCGGCCGCAAGGATATCCCGGTCTACATGGGCTGCGGCACCGCCATGGTAAAGTACCTGGACGGCAGCCGTACCCCTCCCGTAAAGGAGAACCAGCCCATCATAAAGGATGGCAAGGAGCTGCACATCCATTACCAGGAGCTGGAGGGCCTTGCCCCCACCGATAAAAAGGCGGAGAAGATGGATGCGGTCAGCTTCTATGTGAACTACCTGCGCGCCTCAAAGGAAAAGGTCACCCTAATCCCGGTGGGTCCGCTCACCAACCTGGGCGAAGCCTTCTCCATCGCCCCCGACATCGCCGACAAGGTCGAGGAGATTGTCATAATGGGCGGCGGCGACGAGATCGCCAACGTCAGCTGCTGCGCCGAGGCCAACATCTGGCACGACCCCGAGGCCGCCGAGATAGTGGCGCGCTGCGGAGCTCCGGTGCTCTGGATACCCCTTGACGCCACCCACTCCGCGGCCCTCACCATTGAGGACGCCAAGAAGCTGCGGGAGCTGGGCACCTTTGCCGGAGACTTTGCCGCGCTCATGGTGGAGCAGCGGGTGGAGTTTGAGAGCGCCAGCATCGGCGGCGACAAGAACAACTCCGCCATCCACGACGCCCTTGCTGTGGCGGCGGTTATCGACCGCTCGGTGCTTACCGATGTGCTCACCTGCAACGTGCACATAGGCCTCAAGGGCTTCAGCGAGGGGGAGACCATCATCGACCGCCGCTGCATCCCCGACAAGGCCAACTGCCAGTTCGCCCGCAGGGCCTCCAAGGAGAAGTTCCTCTCCATGCTCTGCGACTATCTCGGAAGGGAGTAATAAAAGATGGCAAAAAAGATTATTCTTGACGTTGACACCGGCTCCGACGACGCCGTAGCCATAATGGCGGCGATACTCTCCGAGGACATCGACCTTGTGGCGCTCTGCACCGTCTGGGGCAACCTGGATATCGACCACACCACCGACAACACCCTGCGCCTCGTGGAGGCCATGGGCAAGGGTGACAAGATCCCGGTCTACAAGGGCTGCCACACCGCCATGTGCAAGTACCTCTACGACGACCGCCTCGAGGACCGCAAGAACCTGGACGGCTCCGGCGCCCGGGTGGCCAGGGACGAGAACGGCAATCCCATCCACATGCATGAGCCGGAGCTGGACCTGCCCGCCCCCACCATCAAGGAGCAGGCAATGCCCGCCACCCTCTTCTACATCGACTACCTGCGCAACGCCACCGAGAAGTTGACGCTGGTGCCGGTGGGCCCGCGCACCAACCTGGGCCACGCCCTTCGCATTGCTCCGGATATCGTCAAGAACATCGAGGAGATAGTCATAATGGGCGGCGGCGACAAGGTGGGCAACGTCACCGGCTGCGCCGAGGCCAACATCTGGCACGACCCCGAGGCCGCCGAGATTGTGGCAAACTGCGGCGCCCGGGTGGTCTGGGTGCCCCTTGACGCCACCCACTCCGCCTGTCTCACCAAGGATGACTGCGAGCGCTTCAGGGCCCTCGGTACCTTCGCCGGCAACTTTGCCGCCGACCTCACCGCCCACCGCATCGTGGTGCACAACGCCACCCAGCCCCTCGAGATCCCCGACGCCGCCGCGGTGCACGACGCGCTCTGCATCTGCTACCTCATCGACCCCACCGTGCTGGACGACCTGCGCCCGGTGCACATCTCGGTGAGCTTCGGCGACTGGGGCGACGGCGAGACCATAGTGGACCGCCGGGAGGGCCACATCGAGCCCAACGGCTACTTTGCCTTCCACGGCGACAGGGTGAAGTTCGCCAACATCCTCTGCGATGTATTTAAAAAGAAGTAATATCCTTTAAATCAGCGCCGGTCCGCCCCCGGAGAGCCCCTCCGCCGGGCGGCCGGTGCAGCCATACATTTAAAGTCGTATCTCCGGCCGCTGCGGCCTTGAAATATAAATCTACCATTTAAAACCTTGATGAAAGGCGGACAAAAATGAAGATCTTGAATTTCGGTTCCCTCAATATCGACAACGTCTACCAGGTTGAGCACTTTGTGAGGGCGGGAGAGACCATCTCCTCCCTGGGCCTCGCCAACTACTGCGGAGGCAAGGGCCTCAACCAGTCGATAGCCCTGGCGCGGGCCGGGGCCAGCGTCTGGCACGCCGGCAGGATTGGCAAGGAGGGCGGTATGCTCAGGGACCGTCTCGCCAAGGAGAACATCAACCTCGACTACCTCGAGACCCTGGAGGACATCCAGTCCGGCCACGCCATAATCCAGGTGGACCAGAAGGGTCAGAACTGCATCGTGCTCTTCAAGGGCGCCAACTACCGCTTCACCGAGAAGGACGTGGACAACATCCTCGAGGGCTTTGAAGCCGGGGACATCATGCTGCTGCAGAACGAGACCAGCTGCGTGGAGTACGCCATTGAGGCGGCCCACAAAAAGGGCCTCAAGGTGGCGCTCAACCCCTCTCCCATCACCGACGAGTTGGCAAAGAGCCCGGCCATGAAGTATGTGGACTGGTTCATACTCAACGAGATTGAGGGGGAGGAGATCTCCGGCAAGCAGGACGGCGCCGAAATCTGCGAAGAGCTGCTGCGCCGCAACCCCGGCTGCCGGGTGATGCTCACCCTCGGCAAGCGCGGCTGCGTCTACTGCGACGGCCAGCAGATTTTCCGCCACGGCATCTACGACGTCCCGGTGGTGGACACCACCGCCGCGGGCGACACCTTCACCGGCTACTTCCTGGCAGGGGTGGCCGAGGGCATGGAGATGCCAAAGGTGCTGGAGATGGCCAGCAAAGCATCCTCCCTGGCGGTGAGCCGGGCGGGAGCCTCCGACTCCATCCCCACAAGGGCGGAGGTGGAGTCCACCGACATAAAGCTGGACCCCAAGCTCGACCCCAACAAGTAAACCCTATCTTCCGCTCTCGGTCCTCAAAGGGCACCGAGAGCAGGTTTAATGGAGGATAACATGCCACGGTACATTGTAAGCGGCTCAAACAATGTTGACAGGATAATACCATTTGAGGACCCCACAAAAATATCCCACGCCATAGGCGGCGGGGTGAACTACGCCCTCACCGCCATGAGCCTTTTTGGAGAGGATATTCTCAGCGTCTCCTACGCCGGCCTCGACTTCGACCGCTACTACGGCGACTGGTTCCGGGACAACGGCTTTTCCAGCGAGGGGATTGTACGCGCCTTTGAAAAGACCTACCGGGTGGACCTCGTCTACCAGGAGAACGGCACCTACGTCACCGCCGGCACCGTCAGGGAGGGCAGCGTCTACGGCCGCAACACCCCCAACATGGACCTTCTGCGCCCCTGGCTGGAGGGCCCGGAGCTGCGCGGCCTGCACCTGCTCTGCCATGGAAATGCGGTGTTCTTTGAGCAGCTGCAGCAGTACCGCCATAAGGGCATAAAGATAGGCTACGAGATGGAGGTCGCAAAAAAGACCTATGTGGACATGACCGCCTTTGCCGAAGAGGTGGTGAAGCTGGTGGACTACTTCTCGGTCTCCATAACCGAGGCCGCCGAGATCTGGCCCGGGGTCCGGGACGAGCGGGACGCCCTTGAGATCTTTGCCCCAATGGGGTGCGACGTGTTCTTCCGCATGGGCAGAAAGGGCGCCTACATGGTTTCCGGCGGCTACGCCTACTACTCCCCCATGGTGGACGAGTTCGGCAGCATAGACCCCACCGGCTGCGGCAACAGCTCCACCGCCGCCGCATTCCTCTCGCTCTGCGAGGGGGAGGGCCCCATGCGGGCCGCCCAAGTGGGCGCGGTGGCCGCTTCACTCGCCGCCGGCTGCCACGGCCTTGTGCCAAAGCTCACCCCAGAGCTGCGGCGGCGCTGCAAAGAGCTGGCGGACGAGTACACCGAGAGGGCTGAGGGAGGCATAAAGATATGAAATACGTCTGTGCCAGCGGGATAATCGTGAACCGCCTGCGCTTTGCGGACGGCAGTGTTATGGAGGACCTTATGGGCGGCGGAGGATTCTTCGCCTACTCGGGCCTTCTCCTCTCCGACCCGGAGTCGCTGTTTGTGGCGGGGGTGGGCCGGGATTTCGACCGCATCTACGGCGACTGGTTCCGGCGCAACGCCGCCAGCCTCATGGGGGTGCGCTACCGGGTGGACTACTCCCCCTACGATGAGCTGGAGTACCTGCCGGACGGCAGGTGGCGTCCCCACTCGGTCTACACCGAGGAGTACCGCGCCACCGCCCTCGCCGAATGCCGGGTCTACGCCCAGGACCTTGAGCCCTACCTTCGGGACTGCAAGGGCATCTACTCCGGCAGCGGCCTGGACCTTGCCTACCACAAAAAGCTCATGGAGCTGCGGGACCGCTACGGCTTCAAGGCCATGTGGGAGTGCGTCATAGACCCCTCCATAACCGACGAGACCAGGCCCCGCATACTGGAGATAGCCCGGGAGACCGACATCTGGTCCCTCAACCGGCCCGAGAGCTTCCGGCTCTTCGGGGTGGACTCGGAGCAGGCTGCCATTGAAAAGCTAATGGAGCTCGGCACCCCCTGCTACTACCGGGTGGGCAGCCGGGGCGCCTACATGGTGATGAACGGGGAGGCCGCCTTTGTGCCGGTGATACACCTGGTCCCCAACGAGCAGGAGATAGACCCCACCGGCTGCGGCAACAGCTCCACCGCCGCGGCGCTCTGGGCCTTCTGCGAGGGGATGAGCGCAAAGGAGATCTGTACCTGGGGCAACATTGTGGCCGCCTACAACGTGCTGCAGTTCGGACCCACCCCGGTCATCAACCGAGAGCTGCGCCAGAGGGCCATGAACCTGCTGCGGGAGATGTGCGGGGAGAAAAAGGCATGAAGTGCGCGTCTCTCGGCTCCTCAATAGTGGACAACATCCGTCTGCGGGACGGCTCCCGCCGGGAGAACATAAGCGGCGGCATGGCGGTCTACGCCTACAGCGGCATACGCCTTTACACCGACGACGCTCTGCTGCTCACCGGCGTGGGGGAGGACTACGACAGCTACTACGGCGGGTGGATAGAGCGCAACCGGGTCCCCCGGGAGGGCTTTATAGTCCGCCACCGCCACACCATGAACATACTCCTCGAGTACGACGACGACCGGGGAGGCTATGTCACCCGCTCCATCTACGGGGACGACCGTCACCGGGCGGCCCATCAGGCGGCGCTGGACATTGGCGGGGCGGAGCTGAGGCCCTTTGCCCCGGAGATAGACTGGCTATACCTCGGCTGGAACTGGCTGGAGGACCGCCCCGGCATCGACCGGCTGCGGGAGGAGTTCGGCTTCAAGATAATGTGGGAGACCAACTCCCGCATAGACGAGAGCTACCTGCCGGTATTCCGGCGGCACCTGCCGCTCTGCGACATGTGGTCCATAAACCGCACCGAGGCCTTTGCCCTCTTCGGCCTCTCCAGGGACGAAGAGGTAATTGAGAGGATAATGAGCTTCCAAAAGCCCTGCTACTACCGCCTTGGGGTGGACGGGGCCTGCATGATAGACGGCTCCGAGGCCGCGTTCGTGCCAATGATAAGCATACACGGCCGGGACAGGGACATAGACCCCACCGGCTGCGGCAACACCAGCACCGGGGCCGCCATGTGGGCCCACGCGGCGGGTTTTGACCCACTTATGACCGGTGTGCTGGCGGCGGTGGCCGCCGGCTACAACGCCCTGCAGTTCGGCCTTATCCCGGACATGAACGCTGTGCGGGGAGAGGCGCTGGAGCGGGCAAAGCGGGAGTACCTTTCGCTCGGAGGGAGGCCGGAAGTTGCAGAAAAGCTATAGATATATCGCCGTGGGTGCGAGCCTTGTAAACAACCTCGTGTTCCTGGACGGACGCCGGGAGGAGGGGGTGCTGGGGGGCTGCGGCTTCTACGCCTACGCTGGCCTTCGCACCTTCGAGCCCCAGAGCCTTTTTGTCTCCCAGGTGGGGGAGGATTACGAGCGATACTACGGCCCCTGGCTGGACCGCAATGGCGTGAGCCGGGAGGGCCTGCTGGTGGAGGGCCCCAACACCCACCTGTCGGTGCTGACCTACCTCGAGAACGGCGACTACACCGAGGTCTCCGCTCTCGGCGGCGGCAGCCTCGCGGGCAAGCGGGAGCTGGAGAGGCGGCTCTGCCTCGACTCCATCGCCCCATACATCGGCCCCGGAACCAGAGGGCTCTACCTCTTCGGCCGCTGGATGGACCGGCTGGGCGGAGCCTACGAGCTGGCCCGGAGCGCCGGGGCAAAGGTGATGTGGGAGGTGACCCCGGTCACCTACTTCGGCATCACCGACTATTACGACGAGTTCCTGCGCTACCTTGAGGGGTGCGACTACTACTCCCTCAACCGGCTGGAGGCCCAGGTGATCTTCGGCCTTCGGGAGGACGGGGAGATAATGCAGCGCATCTCCTGCCTCGGTAAACCCTGCTATTACCGCATGGGCACCGACGGCGCCGCCCTGATAGACGGCCCACGCATGGCGCAGATGCCCATGATAAGCCTGGTGCCAAGGGAGGAGGAGATAGACCCCACCGGCTGCGGCAACAGCTCCACCGCCGCCGCCATGTGGGCGCTCTGCGAGGGCTACGGCCCCGCCGAGACCGCCGCCATCGCCGGGGTGGCCGCCGCCTACAACGTGCGGCAGTACGGCCCCTGGCCGGACATGAGCGGGGACTTCTGCTCCCGCGCCCTCAAAGAGGCCCTTGCCATCGCGGCCGGGGCATAAAAGGAAAATACAGCCGCTTCTGCGGCAGAGGATGGAGGATACCAAGAGATGTCTACCAAAGTGATCATGGATGTGGACACCGGCTCGGACGACGCGGTAGCCATTATGTGCGCCCTGCTCTCGCCCGACATAGACCTGGTGGCCTGCTGCTCGGTGTGGGGCAACCTTCCGGTGGAGAACACCACCGAAAACACCCTGAGGGTGCTGCAGGCGCTGGGCTCGGACCTGCCGGTCTACAAGGGCTGCGGCGACGCAATGGTCAAGAACCTTTGCAAAAACCGTGTGCCCCAGTACGACCCGGGCGTGTTTTACGATGAGAACGGCAAGCAGCTGAAGGGCCACTACGACTACCTGGACCTGCCCGCCGCCAAGAGAGGCCCCGAGGCCATGGACGCCCCCAGCTTTTATGTGGACTACCTCAACCACGCCACCGAGCCGGTGACGCTGGTGCCGGTGGGCCCGCTCACCAACCTGGGCTTTGCCCTCACCATGGACCCCGGCATTGTAAAGAACATAAAGGAGATAGTGATAATGGGTGGAGGCGAGAACCTCGCCAACATCTCCAACTGCGCCGAGGCCAACATCTGGCACGACCCCGAGGCCGCCCATATCGTCATAAACTGCGGCGCCAAGGTCACCCTCGTGCCGCTGGACTCCACCCACGCCGCCAGCACCACCCCCGAGGACTGCGAGGCGCTGGACCGGGTGGGCACCTTTGCCTCCCGCTACGCCGCCACCCTCTCGAGGGAGCGCATCGCCGCCCAGCACGCCTTCACCGGCGGCCGGGTCAACTCCACCGCAGTCCACGACGCCCTGGCCCTTTGCGCGGTAATAGACCCCAGCGTGCTGCAGGATGTCCGGCATGTGCACTGCGAGATAGGCTTTTACGACTTCAACGACGGCGCCACCATCATCGACCACCGCTGCATACCCGACGAGCCCAACTGCTACTTCGCCTACAGCGCCGACCGGGAAAAGCTCGCGGCCATGATGCGTGAGATTCTGGGCCGCGGGGCCAAAGACATAGCGGGGAGGGACTAAAATGGTAAAGAAGATAATAATGGACGTGGACACCGGCTCGGACGACTCTATCGCCATAATGGCGGCGGTCCGCTGCCCCGAGATTGAGCTGGTGGCGGTGTGCGCGGTGGGCGGCGCGAGAACCGTCGCCAACACCACCGAAAACTCCCTTAGGGTGCTGGACGCCATGGGTGCCAAGGGCATACCGGTCTACAGCGGCTGCAACTCCAACCTTGTGCGCAACTTCGCCCGGCATAGGGCTCCGCGCAGGTTCACCCCGCCGGTGATTGTAAACGGCCGGGAGTACCGCATGCACGACGACCTGCTGAGCCTGCCCCCGTCGGTGACAGCGCCCATGGAGCAGAACGCGGTGAGCTTCTACATCGAGTTCTTCCGCAGCACCAAGGAGCCGGTCACCATTGTGGCCAGCGGCCCCCTCACCAACCTCGCCTGCGCCCTCTCCATCGCCCCGGACATCGCCGGGCGCATAGAGCGCATTGTGATAATGGGCGGCGGTGACAAGGCCACCAACTCCTCCCTCTCCGCCGAGAGCAACTTCTGGCAGGACCCGGAGGCCGCCCAGATAGTGCTGGCCAGCGGCGCCAAGATTGTGCTGGTCCCGCTGGACTGCACCCACACCGCCTATATAACCAAGGATGAGATCGCCCATCTTCGCTCCATCGGCACCTTCGAGGCGAACTACGCCGCCGAGCTCACCGAGCAGAGGATGTATGTCCACAACGCCCAGCAGCCGCTGGAGGTGCCGGACTGCGCCCCCATACACGACGCCTTCGTGCTCTGCTATGTGGCGGACGAGAGCCTCATAACCGAGATGGAGCGGGTGCATGTGGACGTGGGCTTCGGCGGAGCGGGGGATGGCCACAGCATAATCGACCGCAACACCAGAAACCCCCTGCCCCCCAACTGCCTCTTTGCGAGGAGAGCCAACCGGGAGGCCTTCCGGGACATGCTCTACCGGCTCTTCACCTACTAAATCCTAAAAGGAAAAGCCCCGGCCATCCGGCCGGGGCTTTTTTGTGTCCACACCTCAGGCGGACACAAAGCCAAGCTGCAAAAAGGCAAACAGCCAGGCGAATATAATGAACATGGAGAAAAGGGTGGTAAACACCACCAGCTGAGCTCCCAGGGCGGGCTTGCCGTATATTCCCACCGACATGGTGTAGGTGGCCACCGCGGTGGGGCAGGTGAAGATTATGAGCATGGAGAGCAGCGAAAGGTCCCGCACCCCCAGCAGCACCAGCGGCAGCATGAACACCACCGGCATTATAATGCACTTCACTATGAAGGTGGCGGCTATATGCTTGCGGTACTGCCTTGCCTCTCCAAACCGGAAGGAGGCTCCGAGGGAGAAGAGCGCCAGGGGGGAGGCAATGGAGTAGAGGCTGTCCATGGTGCTTTCCACAAACACCGGGAAGCGTATGCCGGTGATGGAGAAGGCGAGGCCCACCAGCGAGCCCACTATGTAGGGGGAGCGCAGCACCCGCAGCGCCAGCTCCCCAAGGGGGATCTTCTGGCCCTTGAACTTGTTGTGGCAGACGATCATAAGGGCGTTTATTATGAGGTTCACCACAACCATGTAGAGGGAGAATATGGAGGCGGTCTCGGAGCCGAATATGTTGGTTATCAGCGGTATGCCAATCACCGCAAGGTTGCCCTGGCTCCAGCAGTGTATGAGGGTCACCGCCTCGTCCGGGGGCAGGCGCTTGCGTATGAGGAAGTAGCTTATGAGGTACTGAGCCACCGTGGCCAGCGCCGCGTAGACCATGCAGAGCGGGTCCACCCCGGTGGAAAAGTCGGCGTTTCGGGTGGAGTAGAAGAGTATAAAGGGTATGAAGAACTTGTAGCAGAGCATGTCCACCTGGGCAAACCCCTCCCGGGGTATCACCTTTAGGCGGCAGAGAAGGTAGCCCGAGAGCATCAGCAGCATTAGCGGCATGATGCCGTTGAAGCAGAGCATAAAATTACCGAGCATAACCCACATTTCCTCCCAAAATCAACTGGAATAGATTATAAATCCCACAGCCGCCCGCTGTCAAACCCCGGGGGTAATATCCCGCGGCTCTATTGAAATGCCGGATAAATATAGTATTATATTAAATTAAAGCAAAGCTTTTTCGAGAGGACCCACAAAAATGTACAAAATCCTAAAACGTCAGCAGATGAACCCCCAGAACGTCCGCATCTGGCTGGATGCTCCGGCGGTGGCCCGCAACGCGCGGGCAGGCCAGTTTGTCATCCTGCGGGTGGACGAGGGCGGTGAGCGCATACCCCTCACCATCGCCTCCATGGACAAGCAGAAGGGGGAGATATCCCTCATATTCCACCCGGTTGGAGCCTCCACCATGAAGTTGGCCGCCAAACGGGAGGGGGAGTGCATATCCGACCTGGTAGGTCCCCTCGGCAAGCCCACCGAGGTGGAGGGCTTTAAAAGGGTGGCGGTGATCGGCGGCGGCACCGCAACCGCCATAGCCATGCCCCTTGCAAAGGCGTTTAAGGACAACGGCGCCTTTGTCCACGGCATTGTGGCCTTCAGGAACAGGGACGTGGTCATCCTGGAGGACGAGTTCCGGGCTGCCAGCAGCCGGTTTGACCTCATATCCGACGACGGCTCCACCGGCCGCAAGGGCAACGCCACCGACCTGCTCCGGGAGGCGCTGGAGAGGGGCGAGCGGTACGACCGGGTGGTGGTGATAGGCTCCATGCCCATGATGAAGTCGGTGGCGGACCTCACCCGCCAGTACGGCATAAAGACCATCGTCTCCATGAACCCCATTATGGTGGACGGCACCGGCATGTGCGGCGGTTGCCGGCTTACGGTGGGTGGAAAAACAGTGTTCGCCTGCGTGGACGGGCCGGAGTTTGACGCCCACGAGGTGGACTTTGACCAGTCGGTTCAGCGCCTTGGCGTGTATGCCGACTTTGAGCGCCACGCCCTGGAGGAGACCTGTAATCTACTGAAAGCCGGTGAAAAGGATGCCTGACATGACCACCCGCAAAACCCCCATGCCCACCCTGCCCCCAGAGGAGCGGGCCAGAAGCTTTGACGAGGTCGCCCTCGGCTACACCGAGGAGCTGGCCCTTCGGGAGGCTGAGAGGTGTCTCGGCTGCAAAAACCCCGCCTGCGTGGCGGGTTGCCCGGTGGGGGTGGAGATACCCACCTTCATCGATCTGCTGAAAAGGCGGGAGTTTGCCGCCGCCTACAGCTGCATCTCCGCATCCAACTCCCTGCCTGCGGTCTGCGGCAGGGTCTGCCCCCAGGAGAGCCAGTGTGAGAGCCACTGCGTCCGGGGCATAAAGGGTGATCCGGTGGCCATCGGCCGCCTCGAGCGGTTTGTGGCGGACCGGCACGCCGCCGGCAACCCCGGCGCCCCGGAGCCGCGCGCCCTTCCGGAGGACGCCCCCCGGGTGGCGGTGGTGGGCTCCGGCCCCGCAGGGCTCACCTGCGCCGGGGATCTTGCCCGCCGTGGCCTGAGGGTCACGGTTTTCGAGGCGCTGCACACCGAGGGAGGGGTGCTGGCCTACGGCATCCCCGAGTT
>CALXAK010000152.1 GCA_944386255.1 uncultured Clostridia bacterium | reverse complement strand
TATTGCGCCAACCGCACCGGTGCGGCAGGGGAGCGGCCCCGCCGGATGAAAAACGCCGCGCCTCGTCCTCGCTGAGCGCCCGTTTTGTGCGGCGGCAGCTATGAATTTCATTGTTCGCAAAAAGGAGCTAACCTACCGGCAGAAATTAGGTTGGCTTCTTTTTTGCCGTTCATTTAGCGCAGCGGCAGAAAATGAACGCAAAACCGGGGGAAAAACCCCGGCTTTTGTACCCGTCATAGGTTCTGGTGGGGTCTTGAGCAAAAAGCAATAGGCAGGTTTACACATGTTTACCCAGTGGCGGCGCTGAAAGCGCCGCCACTTAACTGTTTTAAGATGTTGACAGGTTGGTCTAATCGTGTTAGACTAATCATGCAGTCTAATGATAGTAGACCGATTGGAGGCGCTTTCTGATGAATGAACGTTTGGGGGACATGGAGCTGAGGTTTGCCGAGATGATTTGGAACCTTGCGCCGGTTGGCTCGGGGGAGCTGGTGCGCCGCTGCGCGGAGCAGTTCCAGTGGAAAAAATCCACCACCTACACCATGCTCAAACGCCTTTGCGACAAAGGCATATTTTCAAACTGCCAGGGAGAGGTCCGGGCGCTGGTCAGCCGCGAGCAGTATTCCGCCCAGCTGGGCAGACAGGTGGTGCAGCAGGGGTTCGGCGGTTCGCTGCCGAGGTTTGTGGCGGCCTTTGCAGCCGAGGGAGGCCTCTCCCGGCAGGACGTGGAGGAGCTGCAGAGGCTCATAGACGAGAGCAGGGGGGCAGAGATGTGAAGGATGCCTTTCTTCAGATTTTAAACATGTCCCTGCGCGGCAGCGCGGTGATACTGGCGGTGCTGGCGGCGCGGCTGCTGCTGCGCAGGTTTCCCAAAAGGTACTCCTACCTTTTGTGGCTGCCGGTGCTGCTGCGCCTTGTCTGCCCGGTTAGCTTTGAGAGCGGCCTTGGGCTGCTGCGCCGGGATATGACCTCCGGCTACTCGGACTTCGGCGTGGCGGTCTCCATGGGCCGGGAGGTTGCGGCGTCAGGCGGTTCCGCAACGGCCCTGCCCTCCAACGCTCCCGGCGCCGGGCAGTACCTGCTGCTGGCGGCCGCATTTATATGGGTTTTGGGAGCGGTACTTTTCTTTGCCCGGGGAGCCCGATCCTACCTGAGGCTCAGGAAACAGGTGTCCGGGGCGCGGGAGCTGCAACCTGGCGTTTTTGAGGTGGAGGGCATTCCCAGCGCCTTTGCCATGGGTATTTTGAGGCCCAGAATCTACCTGCCCTCGGGGCTGGAACCCCGGGAGAGGGAGCAGCTGCTGCTGCACGAGAGGGTGCACATCCGCAGGGGAGACCTGGCGGTGAAGCTGCTGTTCCACCTGGCGGTCTGCCTCCACTGGTTTAACCCTCTGGTCTTTGCATCCTTCAAACTGATGGTACAGGATATGGAATCCTCCTGCGACGAGGCCGTGCTGCGCCGCGCGCCCCAGTGCCGCAGCGACTACGCCCAGTCGCTGCTCAGGTTCTCCATGTCCAATGGAAACTGCGGACGCGCCTCCGCCTGCTTTGGCGAGGGCAGCACAAAAAGGAGGATTGAAAACGTGCTCAAGTTCAAAAAACCTGCCGTCGCCGTGAGCGTGGTCTGCGCTCTGGCGGTGGCAGCCCTCATCTATTTCCTCTCGGCGGACCCCATAGGCAGCGGGCTTCGGCGCCCGGACCAGCAGGAACTTCAGCTGGCCACCGAAGCCATGCAGCAGATAAACGAGCAGCAGAGCGGCGGCGACGCCACCGTGACGGTGGTGGACGTGCTGCATGTGGAGCGCGGGGAGGATACACTCACCTTTTACCTCTGGGAACACACCGGCTGCTTTGCCGCGGGCGATGACGGCGCGCCGGAACAGACCTCCGGCTCCAGCCTGCCCTGCAAACTGACCTTTTCTGCCGACGGCAGCGGGGGATGGGGCGACGCGCAGGCGGAGTACCCCTCCGATGGAGAGAGGTATATGCCGTCGCTTGAGCAGCTGTGCTCCGACGAAGATGGCAGGGAGATTTCGGGCCTCGCCGAAGCCCTCGCCGGCTATCCCAACACCGAGAGCTTCCAGCTCATGAAGGAGGCCTTCGACCAGAAGGCGGCGGAGCTGGAGTTTGCGGAACCCGGTCCAGAGTCTTCCGTCGCCCCGGACTCCCTCAAGTGGCCGGCGCAGGGAGAGATTCAGTTGGTGAGGGGATTTTATGACCCGCACACCGGAATCGACATCTCCCTGCCGGAGGAGACCCCGGTATACGCCTGCGCGGACGGGGTGGTGGTGGAAGCCGAGACCGACCCGGAGGGCGGTTATGGCGTGTATTTAATGATCGACCACGGCGGAGGGCTTGCGACCCTCTACGCCCACAACCAGGAAAACCTCGTGAGCGAGGGCGATAGGGTTGCCGCCGGACAGCAGATCTCCCTTTCCGGCAACACCGGCAACTCCACCGGCCCCCACCTGCACCTGGGGGTGCTGCTGAACGGGCAGCCGGTGGACCCGATGGACTACCTGGAATAACCTCGAATAATCCCCCAAGCTCTGCTTGGGGGATTTGAAATGTTGCGCCGTTTAGCTTATAATAGTCTCCGGCTGCCGCCGCCCGGGAGGTTGTAAGATGGGTTTCTTTTTTGACGGCTTTGAGCAGATATTTTTTGTGGCATTTTTCCTTGTGTTCGCCCTTGTGTTCGGGATTATAATCTTCACCGTCGTCAAGGGGGTGAGGGTCTGGAACCAGAACAACAACTCCCCACGCCTCACCGTCCAGGCCCAGTGCGTCTCCAAGCGGGTGAGCGTCTCCAGCCAGATGCACAGCTCCAACAGCCAGATGCACCACGGCTCCAGCACCTGGTACTACGCCACCTTCCAGGTGGAGAGCGGGGACCGAATGGAGTTTTCGGTAAACGGCAGAGAGTACGGCATGCTGGCGGAGGGGGATGTTGGAAGGCTCACCTTCCAGGGCACCCGCTACCTCTCTTTCCAGCGCCAGTAGATAAAAAACCAGCCCCCGGGGGTGCGCCTCCCGGGGGCTTTTTCCATCTCTCTTAAAGGTCGGGCTGGATGTAGGCCGCAAATGCTGCCCTCAGAACCTGCCCGTCCTCCCGGCGGAATACCGCCTCAAAGGTGTAGAGGGCGTGCTGGCTGCTGAGCTCGAGGGTATCTCCCCCGGCAAGGCTGTAGCTCGTCTCCTCGCCCCCCGCCACCGGCTTTACGCTGACATTCAGCCGGGAGATGAGCTCCATGGAGAAGCTGAGCTCCGCCACCTCGGCGTCGGCTCCGTATATGCCGTTTATCTCCCCCTCGGTGAGGCTCCCGGCCTCGTACTCGGTCACAAAATCGACCCCTTCCTGGCTCTCCAGACGTATGAGGGTGGCGGTTATGCGGTGGGTGGAGTACCTGTCGCCGGGGGAGGTGAGGGTGAGCTGCAGCGCCGGGTCGGGGACCAGCAGCTGCCGGAGCCTCTGCCAGTCGCAGCCGTCCGGCAGGTAGTAGAAGTTGACGTTGCCGGAGTCATAGAGCGGCACAAACTTTATGGCATGGTCCAGGAACACGACCCCAACAGTTCCGAGCTCGGTGTCGCAGACCAGCACCAGCTCATTTTCGCTCTCGGAAAAGTTGTAGTTGCCGGAGATGCTGCTGTAGGTTAGGGAGGAGATGTAGCCGAACAGCGCCTGCTGGTCCTGGCAGCGGAAGGTGGTGCTGTAGGGATAGTTGGGGTCGTCCGCCTGGCGCAGGGTCCAGCTCCCGCCCCCGTACTGCTCCAGCAGCTGGGCCCCGGTGCCGCCGCCGAAGGCCAGCGCCACCATCCCGCTCGAGAGGCATATCAGCAGAAAGGCGCAGCCCACCAGCAGAGCTCCAGAGTGCTTTTTTGAGGGCTTAAGTATCTTCTTCAGCCGGTAGCGCAGGGCGGACGCCCCCGCCGAAAGGCAGGTGGTAAAGCCCCGGCTGTCCCCGGCGGAGCCAAGTATCAGCCGGGCGTATCGCTGCCGGTCCTCGGGTGAAGCACCCGCCAGCACCGTCTCATCGCAGCTGAGCTCCAGGTCGTCGGAGCTCCTGCGCCTGGCCAGCCACATGAGCGGGTTGAACCAGAGCATGGCGGTGCAGAAGAGCAGGGAAAATTTGGCCTTTGCGTCCTCCCGGCAGATGTGCACCAGCTCGTGGCGGAGGATCAGCCGCAGCTCCTCGGGGGAGTAGTCCTTGGAGGGCAGGATGATCCTTATGCTCCTCGCAAAGAGCCCCACCGAGATGGGGGTGCCGGTGTTTTCGCTCACCAGCAGCTTCCAGCGGGGCTTTTTGACCCCGGCGGCAGCCTCCTCCTCCCGCAGCAGATCCAGCGCCCGCTGCTGGGGCTGCCGGGCGCTCCGCAGCAGCCGCCTCCTGAACACCAGGTGGGAGACCAC
>CALXAK010000151.1 GCA_944386255.1 uncultured Clostridia bacterium | reverse complement strand
GTGCCCATTGCAAGGCTCGCGGCCGCCCAGTCCGCCATACGCAACCCCAGGAGCTGACCCCGAGGCCGGCCCCTGCACCCCGCCCCCCGGAGCCCCGGCTCCGGGGGGCTCGTCTTTCCCCCGGGCTCGCCGCTGTCCACGCAGCCTCCGCGAAGGCGGCGGCGCTGCGCTATTTGCAGCGCTCCGCTTCCTCCGCCCACTCGGAGGGCCTGCCCGCAGGCCCTCCTCGCCGCCCCCAACAGTCAATCCCGAAACCGCTCCAAAGCAGAAAGGAACCACGCCATGACCGCCCAGACTGGCTTCGACTTTGACGCGCCCTTCGACCACCGCCGGGACGGCTCCTACCGCTGGGAGCTGCCGGAGGGGGTGCTGGGCCTCGGCACCGCCGACCTGGACTTCGCCTGCGCCCCCTGCCTCCGGGAGGAGCTGCTGCAGGTGGCAGGGGAGAACTGCTACAACTACCGCCGCCGTCCCGAGCGGTATTTCGCCGCTGCCGAGGGCTGGTTCCTGCGCAACTTCGGCCTCGCCATCGACCGGGGGTGGCTTTTTTCTGTCCCCGGCACCATCGGGGCCATCCGCATCGCCATCGACGCCCTCTCCCGGCCCGGCGACCGGGTGCTGCTGCACTCCCCGGCCTTCGGCCCGCTGGTAAAGGCGGTGGAGGGCGCAGGGCGTCAGCCGGTCTACTGCCCGCTGCAGCTCTCGGGGGACGGCTACCGGCTGGACATGGAGCTGTTCCGCCGGAGGGTGAGCGAGACCCGCCCCGCCCTGCTGCTGCTGGTAAACCCCCACAACCCCACCGGCATGGCATTTGAGGCGGCGGAGCTTGCGAAGATGGCGGAGATATGCGAGGGGGCCGGGGTCCGCATAGTCTCGGACGAGGTGCACTGCCTCGTGATGCTGGGCCAAAAGCCCCATGTCCCTCTGCTGGCCGCCGGGGAGGCCGCCCGGCGGGTGGGGCTGCAGGTGGTTAGCCTCAGCAAGGGCTACAACATAATGAGCCTGCCCCACGCCCTGGTGCTGGTCGCCGACCCGGAGGTCCGCCGGGCCTACCGGCAGACCCTCGACCCCTACGCCTTCGGCTACGCCGCCAACAGCTTCGCCGTGGCCGCCGCCACCGTCCTCATGGAGGGCAGGGGGGAGGACTGGCTGCGGCAGCTGCGGGACTACCTGCTCTGCAACCTGCGGCTGGTGCAGGAGCATCTGGAGCGGGAGGGCCTGCCCCTTCGCCTGATCCCGCCACAGGGCGGCTTCCTGCTCTGGCTGGACTGCCGGGGAGCGGGCTTCTCTGAGAACCCGGGCCGTGTGTTCCTCGAGAAGGGCAGGATACACCTCTGCGGCGGGGAGGAGTTTGGCCCCGAGGGCAGGGGCTTTGTGCGGCTGAACCTCGGCACCACACGGGCGGTGCTGCGGGAGGCGCTCCGCCGCATGGGGGAGCTGTCCTACGGAACCTGAGTCCCGTTTTTGGCAAATGTACCTGTAAAAGTACACTGACAGCGGCTTTGTAAGTCCGATTAACGGTACAAGAGATATTAATCGTACTGTAAATGTCCGCCCGTTATGCCGGTGGGCTGCTGGACGGCTCCGGTGCCGGCGCCAACCGGTTCACCTGCCTCGCCTCCCGGGAGGGGAACAGACGGCAGGACGCAGGGCAAAAAAGGAGCCCGGCGCACCAGAGGTGCGCCGGGCTCTTCTGCTGTCCGGGGCGGAGCGCCGCCCGGGGCGGGGAACCGCCGCAGGCCGGGGGAAAACCCCGGTTTCAAAGGGCTCAGCCCTCCTGCTCTATGGCCTCCAGCAGTATGCTGCAGGGGTAGTCCACCGCCTTCTTCACCGCGCCGGGGCCAAAGGGGACGGTGAGCCCCGCCTGCTGCAGGGTGGCGAGGTAGCCGAGGCTTCCGCCGCTGCGGCAGAGCTTGAGGTAGCTCTGCCAGGCCCCCTCCCGGTCCCTGGCGGCCCAGCTCTTGTACTCCATGGCCCCCATGGTGGTGAGGGTGTAGTTGATGTAGTAGAAGGGGTAGAGGTAGATGTGCAGCTTGTGGTACCACCAGCCGCCCCGGCCGAAGAACTCGTCCCCGTCGTAGTCCCGCCAGGGCAGGTACTTCTCCTCCAGCTTCTTCCACTCCAGGGTGCGCTGCCGGGGGGTGAGGGAGGGGTTGCGGTAGCAGATGTGCTGGAACTCGTCCACCGCTACGCCGAAGGGCACGAAGGTCAGCGCCTCCTGCAGGTGGGCAAAGCGGAACTTGTCCGCGTCCGGGCCGAAGAACCACTCGGCGTAGGGATAGGCGAACTGCTCCATGCTCATGGAGTGTATCTCGGCGATGTCGGTGCTCTCCCCGTAGTACTCCGACACCGGCTGGCTGCGCATGGCCATGTAGCCCGCAAAGGCGTGGCCCAGCTCGTGGGTGAGCACCTGCATGTCGAATATGGTGCCGTTGAAGCAGGAGAAGACGAAGGGGGCCTTGAGGGAGGGCAGGGAGGTCATGTAGCCGGTGGAGGCCTTGCCCGGCCGGTTCTTGAGGTCCAGCAGCTGGTGGTCCAGCATGAAGTCTATGAACTCCCCGGTCTCGGGGCTCATCTCCCGGTACATCCTGCGGGCGGTGCCGGTCATGAAGTCCTCGTCCCCGGCGGGCTTTGCGTTGCCGTCCGGGAAGATCACCTTCTCGTCGTGGAAGCAGAGCTTTTCGAGGCCAAGGCGCCGCCGCTGGGCCTCATAGAACCGGCTGCAGGCCGGCACCAGCTCCTCCAGCACCTGCCGGCGGAAGGCGGCCACCTCCTCTTCGCCGTAGTCGGTGCGGCTCTGCTCCATGTAGCCGAGGGGGATGTAGTCCTCAAAGCCAAGGTTGCGGCCCATCTGGTTGCGGATCTCTATAAGGCTCTGCCAGATCTCCTCCAGCCGCTGCTCGTGGGAGGCGTAAAAGCCGGAGTAGGCGGCCACCGCCGCCCGGCGGACCGCCCGGTCGGGGTGCTCAAAGTACTTCTGGATGCCGTAGAGGTTGAGGGTCCTGCCGTCAAATTCGATGGTGCAGGAGGCCATTATGCTCTGGTACTCGTCGGTGAGGGCGGCCTCCTGCTGGCGAAGGGGCACGTTCTCGGGTCAGTACATCCGCCTCGCAAGGTCGATGGAGGCAAAGTACTGGCTTCCCAGCTCCTGCTCCAGCTGGGGGCGGTAGGGGCTGGCCGCCACCGCGTTGCCGAATTCCACCAGATCCCCGCTCACCTCCGGGAGCCGCTGGATGATGTAGCTCCACTCCCCGGAGTAGAAGCTGTCGGCGGTGTCGAGGGTGTGGCGGATGTGGCAGATGCTGACCATGCTGTCCAGCTGGCAGCTGCGCTGGTCAAAGTCCAGCAGCAGCTGGCGGAACTCGCCGTAGCTGCCGGCGGCCTCCAGCGCCTTTATGGTGCCGGCAATGTCCCGGCGCAGCGCCTCAAAGTCGGGGCGCTGGTAGGGGAGGGTGGGGAAGGTGAAGTTTTCCATAATGCCTCCAATGGTGTTTTTTTAAGAGTATACCACCTGGCGGCCCTTTAAAAAAGCCCGGCCGGCCCGCTTTTTTGCCCGCGGGCAAAAAAGCGCCCCCGGACCCAGAGGGTCCGGGGGC
>CALXAK010000150.1 GCA_944386255.1 uncultured Clostridia bacterium | reverse complement strand
GGCACCCTTGTGATGACGTGGCAGCCGGGGCAGCGGAAGAATCTGTACTGCCTTCTCTGGGAGAGCCTTTTCCACCAGCTGTCCAGCTTTGAGAGGACCCTGGTTTTGACGGCGAGGTACTTCTGGTTTTCGGCAGAGCGGGCATAGTGGTTGCGGGAGAGCATCCGCGCGGCGGTTATCACCAGCAGCACCACCGTGAGGGCGCTGAACAGGCTGGACGCCCTGCCGCGGGTGAGCAGCGTCAGCACAATGAACACCCAGCTCACCAGAACGGTGAATCTGGACAGCTGGTCCGCGCCATATCTTCCCGCAAAAAAGCTGCTTAAACGCCCTTTCATTCTGGCTCAAATCCCTCTCGACTTATGTTTTCAAGGCAATAATAGCCAAAAATTGTTAATCGGCTGTAAACAACCCAGGCCGGAAGAGGGGTTATTTATGAATTAATCTCAAAATTTTGCCTATTCCTGGGGCAGCAGCTGCTCCACCGACTCGAACACGCCGTCCAGCCAGTTCCCGTCAAACAGCTCCACGAGCCCCTTGTCCACCCCGCCTGCAAGGGTGGGGTCGATGGGGATGCGGGCCACGAGAGGTATGCCGTTCTCGGCGGCGATGTCCTCCACCCGGCTCTTGCCGAAGATCTCGTGGACGCTGCCGCAGTCGGGACATTTGAAGTAGCTCATGTTCTCCACCACCGCCAGCACCGGGATGTTCATGAGGCCGGCCATCTTCACCGCCTTTTCCACCACCATGCCCACCAGCTCCTGGGGGGAGGTGACTATGACCACGCCGTCCACCGGCAGGCTCTGGAACACGGGGAGGGGCACGTCCCCCGTTCCCGGAGGCATGTCCACAAACATGAAGTCCACGTCCTTCCAGACCACGTCGGTCCAGAACTGCTTAACAGCTCCGGCGATGATGGGCCCGCGCCAGACCACCGGGTCGGTCTCGTGCTCCAGCAGCAGGTTTATGGACATGACGTCGATGCCGGTCTTGCTGCGCACCGGGAGTATGCCGGTGTCGTCGCCGTAGGCCTTCTGGTGCAGGCCGAAGGCCCTGGGGATGGAGGGGCCGGTTATGTCGGCGTCAAGTATGGCGCTGTGGTAGCCTTTTCGCTGGGCCAGCACCGCAAGGATGGAGGTGACAAGGCTCTTGCCCACTCCCCCCTTGCCGCTTACCACGGCAATGACCTTTTTCACCGAGGAGAGCTTGTTGAGCGGCTCCAGCAGGCTCTCGGGCTCGCGGGAGGCGCAGTCCAGGCTGCAGGAGCTGCAATCGTGAGTGCATTCTGACATTTTTTATGTCTCCTTTTCCGGTATTGCCGGAATTTATTTTTCTATTCCTTCCCTCTCGGGGTTTCTCGTGAAGTTGAATATGAAGGCGGAGAACACGGTGGTGAGCGGCACGGTGAAGAGTATGCCCATGCTGCCTATCACCGCCTTTAACACCTCCGCCACAATCATCTCGAGGTTCAGCATGTAGACGAGGTCCCTGCCGCTGGCGGCCAGCAGCAGCACCGTTGCCATCTCGGAGCCGATGTAGGCGAGGATGAGGGTGTTGGTCATGGTTCCGATGGCGTCCCGGCCGATGTTCATGCCGCTGCGCCACATGGCTCTGAAGGACCGCTCCCGCATCTCCAGCGCCAGCTCGTTGAGGGCAGAGGATATGCTCATGGCCACGTCCATTATCGCCCCGAGGGCGCCGATCACCATTCCGCCCCAGAGCACCGCCTGCAGGTCGATGGACACCCCGTCCAGCCACATGAGGCTGGCGAACTCTTCGTCTATCACCCCGGTGAGCTTTACGAGGTTGCCGTAGTAGTAGGCAAGCGCCCCCGACACCAGTATTCCCCCGAGGTTGCCGACTATAGCCGCAAGGGTCTTGAGGCTGAAGCCGTTGAGCAGCAGCAGGGTCATGAAGATGGTGTAGCTGCAGACCAGTATGGCGGAGAGGTAGATGTTTGCGCCCCTTAGCACCGAGGGGATGAAGGCGGTGAATATCACCACCACCGTAAGCACCAGCGAGTAGATGGTGGCCACACCCTTGCTGCGGCCTATGAGCAGGATGAGCAGGAAGAAGGCCGCCACCAGCAGCAGCAGGTAGTGGATGCGGTCGTACTGCACAAACTGCCACATGTCCTCCCCGTGGTAGTGGTCGTAGGACTTTATCATCACCACCCGGGAGCCGGGCTGCACCGCGTCCGCCACCACATAGTAGAGGTTGTCCTGGTACTGCACCGCGTCCACCGTCAGGCCGCTGAAGCTGCCGGTGAGCAGGGAGGCGCTGAAGTATATGTACTTGTTGGTGACGGTGGAGCCCTCAGCGGCTACCACCTGCACCTCCTCCTCCCCCTGCACCGACTCCACCCGGGCAAGGGCATATTCGCCGCTGCCGGTGCTGAAGGAGCCGAACTGCAGCCAGGCCCAGGCGGCTACGGCGGTGGATATGAGGACTATGGCAGCCCTTTCGAGAAAGGTCCTTGTTTTAGTTTTACTCTTCATGCTAAAAACCTGCCTTAATACCTCATATATTATACGCAAAAACAGCCCCAGCGCAACAATTCCCCCACCCCGGCGGGCCGGCGGACGGCTGGAAGGGCCAAAGGGGCGGCGGGGTTTTGGCAAAAGGCACATTTATGCGCAGGATTTATTGCCAAAAACTGTTGGATATGGTATGCTCAAGCCAAATCCAAATCTGGAGGAAGCCATGGTAAGAAAGGTACTGTTCGACTGTGATACCGGCGGCGACGACGCCACCGCCATGTGCCTTGGTGTTGCGAGCCGCGACATAGAGGTGCTGGGGGTGAGCGCCTGCATGGGCAACCTGGAGCTGCGACAGACGCTGCGCAACGCGCTGCACCTCATGGAGTTTTTGGGCCGGGAGGATATACCGGTGGCCAAGGGCAGCGAGAAGCCCCTCGTCCGGGAGCTGTGGGTGGGGGACAAAAACGAGCGCCCGCTGCCCATACCCGGGCTGGAGAAGCTGAAAAAGCAGCCCCACCAGCTCGACGCGGTGGAGTTTATGGCAAAGGTGCTGCGGGAGAGCGACACAAAGGTGGACCTTATCCCCTTAGCTCCCCTCACCAACATTGCAAAACTCATGATGTTCCACCCCGACCTTGTGCGGGAGAAGGTGGGAAACATTGTGCTGATGGGCGGGGCCATGTACTTTGGCAACGTGACCGCAGCGGCGGAGCTCAACTTCTACGCCGACCCGGAGGCGGCGAAGTGCGTCTTCAACTTCGGCATGCCCATTGTGATGGTGGGTCTCGAGGTGTGCGAAAAAGCCTACCTCTGCTACGACGACCTTGAGAAGATAAAGGCCGCCGGCACCAAACCCGCCGAGGCGTTCTACAACATTGTAAAGCAGAGCCTCGACACCTACGGCAGCCGCTACGCCGAGGCGAACGGCGAGAAGGCCCGGGTCTACATGTACGACAGCATAACGGTGGTCTACCTGCTGCACCCCGAGATATTCACCACCGTTAAGGCCAAGGTGCGGGTGGAGGCAAACTCCAGCATCTGCGACGGCATGACGGTCTGCGACACCAGGGAGTACGGGGTGGACCCGGCGGAAAAGACCACCACCGTGGTGCTGGACTGCGACCGGGAGAAATACGTCCAGCTGGTGGCAGAGATTCTCAAGGAGGCGAAGTGAAATGGCGGAGCTCAAGAAGATTCCCCTCATAATCGACTGCGACCCCGGCGTGGACGACGCGGTGGCGCTGTTCATGATGATGGCCCAGGACAGATACGAGATACTGGGCATAACCCCTGTAAACGGCAACAAGCCCCTTGAAAACAGCGAGAAAAACTCCCTTATGCTCTGCGAGCTGGCGGGGCGGGAGGACATACCGGTGCTGCACGGGGCCCACAAGGCGGTTTTCGCCGAGGGCCGCACCGCGGGGGCCATCCACGGGGCCACCGGCCTCGGCGGGGTGGTGCTGCCAGATCCCAGAAAGCAGCTGGAGAAGGAGTACGCCTGGGACTTTATCGGCCGCAAGGCAAAGGAGCACCCGGGCGAACTGGAGATACTGGCCATAGGGCCCCTCACCAACCTCGCCATAGCGCTGCTCAAGTACCCGGAGCTTGCGGGGCAGGTAAAGAGGATAGTAATAATGGGCGGCGGCATCTCCACCGGCAACATGACCGCCTCGGGTGAATTCAACATCTGGGCAGACGCCGACGCGGCCAGAATCGTCTTCCGCAGCGGCATACCCATGGCCATGATAGGTCTCGAGGTCTGCAACGAGGGGCGGATAATGGCGGACGAGGTGGCGGCCCTCAAGGCGGGCGGCCCCGTGTCCCGGGTGGCGGGCCAGCTCATAGGCGAGCGGGAGGAGCGCTCCGGCGGAAAGGGCGCGGTGCTCTGCGACGCCCTGGCGGCGGCCTACATGATAGACCCCGGCGTCATGACCGAGGTGTTCGACGCGGTGGTGGACGTGGAAACCGGCGGCTTCATAACCGAGGGCCGCACGGTGGCAAAGCGCATCTACCGGGAGTTCGCGGATGAAAAGGCCAACACCGTGGTCTGCTGGCACATCGACCGGCCGAAGCTCGCAGAGATGATAATCCAGCTCTGCAAAAAGCTGGACGGGTGAGCGCCTCAGCACATAGACCGGCCGGGCAGCGGGGTCAAACCCGCTGCCCGGCCCTCTTTTTAGCTCCTGCGGCTCTTTACCAGCAGCAGCACCGCCCCCGCGGCGGCGGCGATGGCGCCGATAATGGCCGCAGCAGTCCCTGCGGCGGTGGGTCTGGACCAGACCAGTATATCGGTGGGCCCGTCCGCTCCCCCTATGGCCCCCTCCGGCAGACTGGGGGCTCCGGAGAGCGGCGCCAGCAGGCTGGGGGCCGCCCAGAGAAGCAGCAGCAGCGATGCCACCAGCAGCAGCGCCGCCAGCGCCCGCATGGTCCTGCGAAGGCGGCGGGTGCGGGTCGCCAGCAGCTCCCCCAGCTCCGCAAGCCGCTTTGCCAGCTGCTCGGCGGACTCGGCGGAGGGCTCCAGCTCCTGGCCCAGCAGCTCCCCCGGGGTCACCCCCAGCAGCTGCGAGAGCCTTATGAGCAGGTCCGCGTCCGGCACCGAGAGACCGCTCTCCCACTTGGACACCGTCTGCCGCACCACATGCAGCTGTTCCGCCAGCGCCTGCTGGGAGAGGCCCTTTGAGAGCCTTAGGGCTTTGATGTTTTTGCCAAGCATATTAAACAGCTCCTTTTCGGGTTATTGCAAGCTCAATACTAACCCGCCAAAGGCCAAAAGCAAAGCAACGGATTTTAACAGAAAGAGAAAGCGCCCGCGGCTGCGGGCGCTTTTATCTTCTCCCGAGCTGTCTGGAGCATGGGCCCGGCGGCTCAGCCCTCCAGCAGCTGCATGAACTCGCTGCCGGTTATGGTCTCTTTCTCGTACAGGTAGTTGGATATGGAGTCCAGCTTTTCCCGGTTGTCCGAGAGGATGGCGAGGGCCTTTTCGTGCTGCCTCTTTATGAGCTTCACCACCTTGCGGTGCACCTCCGCCTGGGTCTCAGCCGAGCAGATGGAGGAATTCTCCCCGCCGAGGTAGCGGTT
>CALXAK010000149.1 GCA_944386255.1 uncultured Clostridia bacterium | reverse complement strand
ATATCCGCCGGCTGTCCGTCTGCAGCAGGGCGGCTTCCGCCAGCTGCCGCGCCAGCACCGCTGTGGTCACCGAGCCCACTCCACCAGGCACCGGCGTGATGCCATAGGCAGGGCTTGAGAGTATGTCAGGGCAGTCGAGGTCGCCGCGGATTCCGTCCGGCCCAGGGTTTATGCCAACGTCCACAACCCACTGCTCCCTCCGGAGCATGCCGGAGGTCACAACGCCGGGTCTCCCCGCCGCCACCACCAGAATGTCCGCCCCAGCCACCTCGGCGGCGAGGTCTCGGGTTCTGGTGTGGCAGATGGTGACGGTGGCGTTCTCTTCCAGCAGCTTCATGGCCACGGGGCGGCCTATCACAAGGCTCCTGCCCACCACCACCGCCCTTTTGCCGGAGATGCCGCAGCCGTAGTGCCGCAGAATCTCGATGCAGCTCCTGGCGGTGCAGGGCATAAAGCCGCAGCCGCTGCCGGAGTAGACCCCCGCAAGGGAGGCGCTGGACGCGCCGTCCAGGTCCTTTTGAGGGCTTATGGCGTCCACTATGCGCTTCTGGTCCATGGTCTTGGGAAGAGGCAGAAACAGCAGTATTCCGTGGATCGACAGGTCGGCATTGGCGGAAGCTATCGCCTGCAGCAAACTCTCGTCGCCGGAGTCCTCCGGGAGCTCCAGCAGCTGGTACTCCATGCCCAGCTTATCGAGGCGCTTTTGAGCGGCACGCTGGTAGTAGAGGTCGTCCTCCCTCTCGCCCACCCGGAGCATCAGGAGCTTTGGTACAACCCCTTTTGCCCCCAGCTGCTGCAGCATCTGGGCGGTGCCCTGGTCGAGGGCGGCCGCCACCGGGGCGCCCTTTAGTATTTTAGCCATTGAAGACCTCCTCCATCCCATCCGCCACCTCTTTGCAGCGCTCCCGGCAGTCCCGGAAGAGGGAGCAGGCCCTGTTGGAGAGCTCTCCGGCTGCGCCGGAATCTGTCATGAGCCTCGTGTTGGCGAGCACGTTGTAGAGTGCGCACCTCGCAGCGGCCTCGCAGAGCGCCGCGCCGCAGCCCACATCCGAGAGGGAGAGCTTTGTGGCAAGGCGCGAGAGCTTCAGAAGGTCCTCTGCCGCCTCGCTGCAGCGCTCAAGGAGCTCCATAGGCACCGCGGCGGCGGCCAGCAAAGCCTTTTCAAGGGTCTGCCGTTTCTCCTGCCTCTCCTCCTCGGTGGCGGCCTTTAGGCCGTATGCCCTCGAGAGTGGCAGGAATGCCTCGGCGTCCCGCTCCGCCAGCTTCTCGCAGCGTTCAATAGCCCCGAGAAGAGAGGCACGCAGGGAATCTATCTCCCCCCAGTGCTCCGCGGTGGACCTTTTGCCATAGGAGAGGTTTGCGGCCATGGCGCCCAGCGCCGCCGCCAGCGCCCCCGCCACCCCGGCGGCGGAACCGCCCCCCGGAACTGGAGAGCTGCCGGAAAGCTTCTCTGCAAATTCAGCGCAGCTGAGTTCCATCATATCCGGTACCTCCTTGACTTTTCAGTCCTCGTCCACCATTAAACTTCTTTATAAACTCGGCAAACATGAAAAGTGGGATTTCGGCTGACCTGTCCACCCCATCATATGAAACCGGTTCATCAAGCCGCACAAGGCGAAAACCCACCCGGATTGCGGCGTTCAAGTAGCTGCTGATGGTTCGGTGGTAGTGGGTCGTTTCACCCCAGAAACGGTTTATCAGTTTATATTCCGAGAGATATTTTTCTATGATTCTCGCGGTTGCCCGTCCCTCAGAATCCTTCTGCCAGCTCCCGCCGTAAAACGCTGGGTGGACTATTGAAAAATAGAATACTGCTCCTTCTTTGGCCGCAAGATAGGCGTTCTGCAGCACCGCCTGGAGATTCTCAACATCCATAAGCACCTGATTGCAGAATACGAGGTCAAAGCTGCAGTTTTCGTATGGGAGCTTATCTTCAATGTCGATGCAGTCAAAGCGGCAGCCCTTATAGCTGGCCCTTGCAAGCTCTATCATCCTTTGAGAGCCATCGCAGCCGGTTACATCCGCACCAATGGTTCGAAAATAGTCGGAGTACCATCCGTAGCCGCAGCCAAGGTCCAGAACCCTTCTGCCCTTTAGGTCTTTAAATCGGGAGGCTACCACCTTCTTGTTGACAAGGGCAAAAGCACCGCTCTCCTGCGCAGCCGCGAAGGAATCGGCGGCGGCATTCCAGTTTTTTATTGTGCTGTTCAAATCAGCGCCTCCTGTTAGCCAGCAAAAGCAGTTCAGAATATTCCGGAAATGCTGCCGCTGTCGTCAATATCAATGCCTTCAGCGGCCGGAACCCTGGGGAGGCCCGGCATGGTCATAATATCTCCGGTGAGAGCCACCACAAACCCGGCTCCCGCCGACACCTTGAGCTCCCGCACGGTGAGGGTGAAGCCCTCCGGCGCGGCGAGCTTTTTGGGGTCATCGGAGAAGCTGTATTGTGTCTTGGCTATGCAGACCGGCAGGCCGCCGAAGCCGTTTTTCTTAAGAGTCCTCAGCTGCCTCATGGCTTCGGCAGTGAACTCCACGCCCTCGGCGCCATAGACCCGGCAGGCCACTGCTCCTATCTTCTCCTCGAGAGGGAGGCTGTCGGGGTAGGCAAAGGAGAAGTTCGGCTTCTCACCATCGCAGAGCTCCACCACCGCCCGCGCAAGGGCTTCGCCGCCCCTGCCGCCGTTGGCCCAGACGTCCGAATCTATGCAGGCGGCTCCCAGCTCACCCACAGCCCTCTCTACAAGGCTGAACTCCTCCGGGGTGTCACCGGGGAAACGGTTTACCGCCACCACCACCGGCAGGCCGTACACCTCTTTGAGGTTTTTTAAGTGCCTTAAAAGGTTGGGCAGCCCCCGCTCCACCGCCTCCGGCGACGGCTGCTGCAGGCAGTCCTTGGGCGCGCCGCCGTGGTGGCGCAGCGCCCGAAGGGTGGCAACCAGCACCACTGCGTCCGGGGCAAAACCCGCAGCGCGGCACTTTATGTCCAGGAACTTTTCGGCGCCGAGGTCGGCGCCGAAGCCGGCCTCGGTGACGGCGTAGTCCCCAAGCGCCAGGGCGACCCTGGTGGCTATAACGCTGTTGCAGCCATGGGCTATGTTGGCAAAGGGCCCGCCGTGCACCAGCACCGGGGTGTGCTCGAGGGTCTGCACAAGGTTGGGCTTTATGGCGTCCTTGAGCAGCGCCGCCATGGCCCCGGCAGCCCGAAGGTCTCCAGCGGTGACCGGCTCGCCCTTTCGGTTGTAGGCCACGACTATCCTGGCAAGGCGGTTTTTGAGGTCCGCTATGCCGTCAGCAAGGCAGAGCACCGCCATTACCTCCGAGGCGACGGTTATGTCGAACCCGTCCTCCCGGGGCACGCCGTTGCTCCTGCCCCCGAGGCCGGAGACGATGTTTCGAAGCTGCCGGTCGTTCATGTCCACCGCCCGCCGCCAGGTTATCCTGCGGGGGTCTATGTCCAAGCTGTTGCCCTGCTGGATGTGGTTGTCCAGCATGGCGGCCAGCAGGTTGTTTGCAGCGCCGATGGCGTGAAAATCCCCGGTGAAGTGGAGGTTAATATCCTCCATGGGGATGACCTGGGCGTAGCCGCCCCCGGTGGCCCCGCCCTTAAGCCCGAACACCGGCCCCAGCGACGGCTCCCTCAGCGCCACCACAACATTCTTCCCGATGCGCCTGAGGCCGTCGGCGAGGCCGATGGTGGTGGTGGTCTTGCCCTCCCCCGCAGGGGTTGGAGAGATGGCGGTCACCAGTATGAGCTTGCCCTTTTGGGGGCGGTCCTTTAAAAAACCGGTATTCAGCTTTGCCTTGTACCTGCCGTAAAGCTCGAGGCTCTGCTCAGGGATTCCCGCGGCGGCGGCAACCTTCTCTATTTCGAGGGGCTTTACCCCTTTTGCAATCTCAATGTCGGTCATCTTCTATTCTCCGTCCTGCTCATCAGCTGCGCCCTCCGACGCTCCGGCAGCGTCGGAGCTCTCTTGCGCCTCGGCAGTCTCCTGCTGCTCATCCGCGGCGGACTCTGCCTCCGCGGGCTTCTCCGGTTCCTCTGCAGCGGGCTCCGCCTCCGCGGGCTTCTCCGGATCCTCCTCGTCGGCCTCCGCAGCCGGCGGGCCCTCCGCGGCCTCCACGGCACGGTCCG
>CALXAK010000148.1 GCA_944386255.1 uncultured Clostridia bacterium | reverse complement strand
CTCTATATAGTAAAGACCCTCGTGGAGCGCATGGGCGGCAGGATAACGGTGCAGAGCCAGGAGGGCAGCTACGCCGAGTTCACGGTGGAGCTCAAGGCTCCGCCGAAGCAGGAACCCCAGAAGCCGGCGGACAGGCGGGCCCAGACCCGCAAGCTCCCGCGGGCAAAACAGGAAGGAAAGGAGCGGGGAACGGATGAATAAAAACTACAAGGACCGCAGCCCCGGCATCTTTTTGGTGCTGGTGGTGAGTATACTCATACTCTCCCTCATGGGGGCCTCGCTCATTATGGGCTCGCTCATCTACCAGTTCAGCCGCGGGGAGCGCATCTTCTCCGAGGGGGAGGACCCCCGGGACTCCGACCAGCTGGTGATACACCAGAGCGACGACCAGACCGACCCCGAGGAGGACGGCTCGGTGGTGTCGCTGGCGGTTATGCCCAGCACCGTGCTGGTGCTGAGAGGGGAGGAGCAGTACCTGGGCCTCGTGGTGGGCAGCAACGGCTATGTGCTCACCGGCCCCCAGCCCGAGGGCGCGAGCCTTGAGGTGCAGGTGGGCGGAAGGACCTACCCGGTGGAGGCGCTGGTGGCGGACCCGGTCACCGGCCTCTCCCTGCTAAAGATATCGGCCGACAGCCTGAGGACCGCCGTGTTCGGCGACTCGGACAGCCTCTACCAGGGCTGCCGCATATACAAAATCGACCTGGTGGCGGGGGAGCCGTCGGTGTTTGAGGGCATAGTCAGCTCCATACACCAGCTGGACCTCTCCGGCACCGAGGTTCCGGCGGTGGCGGCGGATATACCCCCCAGCTCCTCCGGGTTCTGCCTGCTGGTGGACTCGGACGGCCGGGTGGTGGCGGCGGGCAGCTGCCTTGAGGACACCCCCTGCACCGGCTGCTACGCCGGCAACTATGTGCTGGAGTTCGCCGCCTTTGCCGGCGCGGATTGATTTTGCCCCCGGTTTTTGTTAGACTAATGTAAAGATTCTGGAGGTGTGTCCCATGAACATAATAGCCCCTTCAATACTTGCCGCCGACTTTTCAAAGCTGGGGGAGGAGTGCCTGGACGTGCTGGAAAAGGGCGCCCAGTGGATACATTTCGACGTTATGGACGGCCACTTCGTGCCCAACATCTCGGTGGGCATCCCGGTGCTGGCCAGCCTCTCAAAGGCGGTGCCGGACGCATTCTACGACGTGCACCTCATGATTGACGACCCGGTGACCTACTCGCCGGATTTTGCCGCCGCCGGGGCGGACCTCATCACCTTCCACCTGGAGGCCCCCTGCGATACCATGGCCGCCATCGAGAAGATAAGGGCCCTCGGCTGCCGGGTGGGCCTCGCCCTCAAGCCAGGCACCCCCGCAGAGGAGATATACCCCTACCTGCCGCTTGTGGACATGGCGCTGGTGATGACGGTGGAGCCCGGCTTCGGCGGGCAGAAGTTCATGGCGGACATGTGCCCCAAGGTGGCCGCCATAAAGGCCAGGGCACTGGAGCTGGACCTTGCGGAGCTGATAATCCAGGTGGACGGCGGCATCGCCCCCTCCACCGCCCCCCAGGTCGCCGCCGCCGGAGCAAACTGCTTTGTGGCGGGCTCCTCGGTGTTCGGCGCCGCCGACCGCCGCGCCGCCATAAGCGACATGCAGAAGGCCTAAAGGGGTAACCGCAATGCCCTCTTCCAGCAAAAAGATACCAAGACAGCTGCACCCCTCCTTCCGCAAGACCCGGGACCAGCTGATAATAATGCTGCCGGTCTGCGGCATGGCGTTCTATCTCTACGGCCTCAGGCCGCTGATAATGATAGCCATGGCCGCAGTCCTCGCGCTGCTCTGCGACCTCATGGTGGCGGGGATGCGGGGGCGGCAGATGGATTTTTCCGACCTCTCCAGCCTCAGCTTCGCCCTCATCTTCACACTCATGCTCCCGGCCAGCTGCTCCTACGGGGTGCTGATATTCGGGGTGCTCATGACGGTGCTGGTGGGCAAGCACGCCTTTGGGGGCTGGGGCGTAAGCCCCTTCCACCCCTCGGCCTACGGCTTTGCCGCCACGGTTATATGCTTCTCCGACCAGGTGTTCCGGTACCCGCGGCCCTTTTCGGACCTGCCCCTCGGCTACGCGCCGGAGGTGGACCTCTTCGACGGCCCCGCCGCCACCCTCAAGCTGGGCGGCCGGCCGGACATAGACCTGGGCTCGCTGGTGTTCGGGGACTTCAACGGCCCCATGGGGGCTACCTTCTGCCTCATTCTGGTGGCGTCGCTGGTGTTCATGGTGGCCCACGGGGAGATAACCTGGCAGGTGCCGGTTAGCTTCCTCGGGGTGTCGGCGCTCTGGGCCTTTATCTTCCCGCGCATCCAGTCCGGCAGGCTGGAGAGCGTGGCCTACGAGCTCATGGCCGGGACCATGCTGTTTGCGGCGGTGTTCATAGCCGCCGAGCCCAGCACCTCCCCCTCCACACCCAGGGCCAAGCTGGTCTACGGGGCGCTGCTGGGGATTGCCAGCATGCTCTTCAGCCACTACGGGGTGTTCCAGCAGGGGGTCTGCTTTGCGGTGCTGCTGATAAGCCCCCTCTCCTCCTGGCTCAGCCGCAAGCTGCCGGTGAGGCAGGAGCGGGTTTCGGACGGCGGGGAGGTGAGCTGAATGGCGGCAAAAGAGAAGAAGTACAAGCTGCGCTCCATTGAGGACTACATCCGCCGGGACCTGGTGTTCATGAACAACCCGGTGCTGGTGACCGGACTCGGCCTCGCGCCGGTGATAATGGGAGCGGTCACACTCAAAAACGCCCTCATCCTCTCGGTGGGGGTGGCGGTGCTCTGCACCCCGGTGAGGTTCCTTGGCAACCTGCTGGTGGGCTACCTGCCCCAGCGCCTGAGGGCCATGGTCTACTCCCTAATGGCGGCGGGGATGTTCATCCCCTGCCTCATGCTGGAGCACCGGCTGTTCGGCTACAATATCAACAACTTTGTGGGCCTATACCTGCCGCTGCTGGCGGTGGACGCCATAATCATCTCCCGCACCGAGATACCCGGCCGTGAGACGGTGTGGGACTCCATCCGCAACGGGGTGGTCACAAGCCTTGGCTTTGCCCTCGTGATCTGTATTGTGGGCAGCGTCCGAGAGATACTCTTTTACGGCAGCATCTACGGCCATGAGCTCTCCTGGCTCCCCGCAAGGCTGCCCATCGCGGGGGTCGCCTGCGGCGGGTTTATAATAGTGGGCCTGCTGGCGGCGCTCTGGCAGTGGCTCATAAGCGTTATCAAGCGCAGCATCTACAGGGGGCGCAGCGTATGAGAGCTATACTTGAAGCCCTGGGGGGCTACCTGCTGCTGGCCATAACCGCCGTGACGGTGGAGAACGCGGTGTTCTCGAGAGCCCTCGGGGTCAGCCGCCTCATCTCCCTCACCGACGACACCACCGACACCTCGGTTTTCGCCGTGCTGCTGGCCGCCTCCATGACCCTCTCGGGAGGGCTCTACTGGCTGGCGCTGCAGCTCATTTCCGGCACCCCGCTGGAAAACGGCGTCTACCGGGCGCTGGTGGCGGTGGTCTCGATGTCGGTGTCCTTCTTCGTGATATTCATTCTGGCGGTAAAGCTCATGCCCTACCAGCTGGTGGCCAAGGCCGCCGCCGCAATGCCGGGGGCCGCCTTCAACTCCATGGTGCTGGGCACCCTTTTCCTCACCGCCCAGAACCAGATGGACCTCATCGGCACCCTGGTGTTCTGCCTCTTCTCGTCCGTCGGCTTCACCCTTGCGGTGCTGCTGGTGACCGAGGGCCAGCGCTGGCTGCAGAACCGGGAGATGCCCGCTGCATTCAAGGGTCTGCCCGCCACCATACTCTACCTGTCCGGTCTCTCCATGGCGGTGTATGCCCTGGTGGGCCACGTGTTCTCCCTCTAAAGAGGGCGCAGAAGGCGCCGGGGACCATAAGAGGTCCCCGGCGCCTTCTGCAGCTCTGCGCCCCGCACCCGGTCTCACCACTCGCTCCCGGGAGGCCACGCCGCCCGCCTTTGGTTACCGCCTGGCACTGGCCGCAGCCAGCCTCCGGCCAGTGCCAGCCCGGCCTCGGCCACAACCACCGC
>CALXAK010000147.1 GCA_944386255.1 uncultured Clostridia bacterium | reverse complement strand
ACAGGAAATACCTGGACGACGACCGGGTGGACCTGCATTACGCCATGCCCCTGGGCGAGATCGTGTACTACTTTTTCGACGCCATAAAGAGCCGCAGCCGGGGCTACGCCAGCTACGACTACGAGTGGCGGGAGTTTAGGCCCAGCCGCCTTGTGCGGTTGGACTTCCTCATCAACGGCGAGCCCTGCGACGCCCTCTCCTTCATAATCCACGCCGACAAGGCCTACGCCCGGGGCCGCCGCATCGCGGAAAAGCTGAAGGAGCAGATACCCCGGCAGCTGTTCGAGGTGCCCATACAGGCGGCCATCGGCGGAAAGATAATCGCCCGGGAGACGGTGCGGGCCCTGCGCAAGGACGTGCTGGCCAAGTGCTACGGCGGGGACATCACCCGCAAGAAGAAGCTGCTGGAGAAGCAGAAGGAGGGCAAAAAGAAGATGCGCCGCCTCGGCTCGGTGGAGGTGCCCAGCGAAGCCTTCACCGCGGTGCTAAAACTGGACTGAAAGCCGCTTTTCTGGGCGGGCCCATGGGTGTGGGCCCGCCTTTTTGCGCCATTTTTTCAAAAAACCGCCGCGGCCCCGGTGGCCGTCCGCCCCGCCCCGCCATAGAATGGCGGGAGAGCTCATAGAATGGAGAGTGTGAAACATGCGCCTTTGCGATCTTGCGGCGGGGGAGAGCGGCCGGGTGAGCCGTGCCCTCGGGGACGGCCCGGTGGAGCGGCGGCTGCTGGAGCTGGGCTTCACCCCCGGAGCGCTGGTGAGAGCGGACTTTTCCGCCCCCCTCGGCGACCCCATTGCGGTGCGGCTGCGGGGCTACACCCTCTCGCTGCGCCTCGAGGAAGCCGGCAGGATAGAGGTGACAAAGGAGGAGATGGGCTCCAATGCCCGGAGCGATAGCCCTTGCGGGCAACCAGAACTGCGGAAAAACCACCCTCTTCAACCGTCTCACCGGAGCGGGCCGCCGGGTGGGAAACTTCCCCGGGGTCACGGTGGAGTTGGGTGAGGGCACCCTTCCCGGCGGCATAAGGCTGGTGGATCTGCCGGGGGTCTACTCCCTCGAGAGCTTCTCCGGCGACGAGCGGGTGACCGGCGAGTTCATAAAGAGCGGCAGGGCCACCGCGGTGGCGGCGGTGCTGGACGCGGGCAGCCCCGAGAGGGGGCTATTTCTCGTCACCCAGCTCATGGAGCTGGGCCTCCCCATGATACTGGTGCTCAATATGGCGGACGAGCTGCGCAGGGCGGGGGGCCGGGCGGACGCCCAAAAGCTCTCCTCGGCGCTGGGGATGCCGGTCTACCCGGTGTCCGCCCTAAGGGGTGAGGGCCTGGACCGGCTGCGCCAGGGCCTCGCGCTGCTGTGGCAGGGCAGGGTGCCGCCCCCCGCCCGCCTGTACCTCGGTTCCCCCGCTGAACGCTACGCCTACATCCAGAAGCTCGCCTCCGGCTGCTTCTTCCGCCCCGCGGACACCCCCGCCGGCCGCAGGACCCGGGCCATCGACCGGCTGGCCGCAGGCAGGGCCACCGCCTACCCGGTGTTTCTACTTATAATGGCGGCGGTGTTTTTCGCAACCTTCCGGCTGGGCGGCGCGCTGGCGGAGCTCTGCTCCGCCGGCATGGGCGCGCTGGGCGCCCGGCTGCGGCTGCTGCTGGAGGGGGCGGGGGTGTCCGAGACCCTCTGCTCCCTGGCGGTGGACGGGGCCTTCACCGGGGTGTCGGCGGTGCTGGGCTTTCTGCCGGTGCTGGGGGTGCTGTTCCTGCTGCTGTCGCTGCTGGAGGACTCGGGCTACATGGCGAGGGTGGCCTTTATAATGGACAGGCCCATGTGCTCGCTGGGCCTCTCGGGGAGCAGCTTTGTGCCCATGCTGCTGGGCTTCGGCTGCACCGTCCCGGCGGTGGCCGCCACCAGGACCATCCGGGACGGGGGCCAGCGCCGGCTCACCGCGCTGCTCATACCCTTCTTCTGCTGCTCCGCCAAAATACCGGTGCTGGCGGTGCTGGCGGCGGCGTTTATGGGCTCCTCCTCCGCCGCCGCCATGGGCCTTCTCTACGCCGGTTCTCTGGCGGCGGGGGCGGCGGCCGCCCCGCTGCTGGCCCGGCTCTGCCGCTGCCGGGGGGACTCCCCGTTTCTCATGGAGCTGCCCCCCTACCGCCTGCCCTCCATGCGCTCGGTGCTGCTGCTGATGCGGGACAGGGTGTACGAGTTTGCAAAGCGGGCCTTCGGGGTAATACTCATAAGCTCCCTCGCGGTGTGGGCGTTCGGCCGGCTGCAGGTGGGGCAGGGCAGCCTCATGGAGCTTGCCTCGGGGGCGCTGCTGCCGCTCTTCAGACCCCTCGGCATAGAGAGCCCCGCGGTCTGCTCCTCGCTCGTGGCCGGCCTCTTCGCCAAGGAGGCGGTGCTCAGCACCCTGGCGGTGCAGCTGGGCTGCGGCGAGGGCGCGCTGGTCCCGGCCCTCAAGGCCCTGCTCACCCCCGACGCCGGCGCCGCGCTGCTCACCTTCACTCTGCTCTACAGCCCCTGCGCCGCCGCTCTCGCCGCCCAGGGCAGGGAACTGGGCCGGGGCTGGGCCGCGGTCTGCTTTCTCTTCCAGTGTTCGGCGGCCTACCTGGCCGCCCTGCTGGTGCGGTTGCTGGTGCTGCTGCTTTAGCCCCCGCCGGGACCGGCGGATTTTGCTACAAAAAGTATTTTTGAAGATAAAAATACGTTTTGTAAACCACTTCGCGCCCCGCCGGGTTGATGGCCGGAGCGGGTTGTGGTATCATCGTCTCAGTGTATTTTCCGGCAGCGGTGCGGCGGGGTGCCCCGGGTTGGGCGCGCCGCCGCCCGCCTGCGCCGGCGGCGAACGGAGGCTTGAGCCGATTGAAGAGAATGACCTACGAAGAGGCGCTTAACTTTGTCTACAACGTTTCCTGGAACGGCCGGGACAGGGGCCTTGCCCGCATAAGGGCGCTGCTGGAGCTGATGGGCAACCCCCAGCGGGGCCTCAGATACATACATGTGGCCGGCACCAACGGCAAGGGCTCCACCAGCTGCATGATAGACAGCATCCTGCGAAAGGCCGGCTACCACACCGGCCTTTACACCTCCCCCTACCTGCTGCGCTTCAACGAGCGCATGCGGGTGGACGGCCTCGAGATTTCCGACGAGGAGCTAATAGACAACGCCATGTATGTAAAAGGTCTGGTGGAGAACATGCCGGAGCCCCCAACCTTCTTTGAGACCGCCACCGCCCTGGGCTTCAAATTCTTCCGGGACCACGGGGTGGACGCGGTGGTGCTGGAGGTGGGTATGGGCGGCCGCCTCGACGCCACCAACGTCATTGAGGACCCGGTGGCGTCGGTGATAACCGCTATCGGCCTCGACCACACCGAGTACCTCGGCCGCACCAAGGCCCGCATTGCGGTGGAGAAGGCGGGAATAATAAAGCCCGGCCGGCCGGTGGTGATGGGCACCAACGACCGGGAGGCCATAAAGGGCATATACCTCGGGGCCTACAAGCTGGGCTCTCCGGTCTGGCGGGTGCGGCAGACCCCCGAGTTCCTGGGCATGGAGAACGGCCGCCAGCGCTTTTGCTACCGGGGCCGGGAGTACGGGAGCGGGCTGCTCGGCCGCCACCAGATGCAGAACGCCGCCACCGCCATCGAGACCGCCTTTCTGCTGCGCCGGGAGGGGTTCTGCATCCCGGACGGGGCCATAGACTCCGGCATAGCCTCCGCCGTCTGGAAGGGCAGGTTCCAGCCGGTGCTGGAGGGCAGAATGGTGGTGGACGGGGCCCACAACCCCCAGGGGGCGGCCAGCGCCGCCTCCGCCCTGCGGGACTACTCCCCGGGGGTAAAGCCGGTGGCCCTCTTCGGCTGCCTCGGGGACAAGAACTGGCGGCAGGCGCTGCAGATGCTCATGCCCTGCTGCAGCGAGTTCCTGGTGGTGCCGGTGCAGAACCCCAGGGCTTGCGACCCCGACGCCATCCGGGAGTTCATCCTCTCCCGGGGCGGCTCCGCACGGGTCCTGCCCTCGGTGCAGCAGGGCATCGACGAGGCTCTGGCCGCCGCGGAGCGAAGGGGGAGCTATGCGTTCTCGGTGGGCTCCCTCTACCTTGCCAGCGAGGTGCTCACCGCCATTGGCGAAACCAACTCCCAGATCTAATCTCCCCCGGCGGGACAAAAAAACGGGCGGACCCAGAAAGGGTCCGCCCATATTTTGCGCCCCGGGAAGGGCCGGTTCAGTCCTGCGCCGGTTCCGCCGGGGCCTGCTGCCCGGCGGAGGTGTCCGCCTGCTTCCTTCCCCCGCGCCAGAGGTCGGTGCGGGTGTAGAGCAGGAACAGCACCGCGCTGCAGACCACCCAGCCCGCCGGGTAGGCGAGGCTCACCTCGAATATCCCGCCGCCCAGCGTTTTGCCGATGTAGAGGTAGGCCTGCCGGAACACCACGTAGCTGCCTATCATGGCCAGCACCGGCCGCTTTGCAACGCCGATTCCCCGCAGCGCCCCCGCCAGCACCTGGCTGAGCGCCATGAACACATAGAAAAGGGTTATCACCAGCACAAAGTACGCCCCGTAGTCCAGCACCTCCGGGTCGGTGGTGAACATGGACAGCAGCGGCCTTCGGGCCGCCACCATCAGCAGCTCCAGCGCCGCGGTTATGCCCACCGACATGGCCATGGACTGCCGTGCGCCCCGCTTTGCCCGCAGCATCTCCCCGGCGCCGTAGTTCTGCCCCACAAAGGTGGTGGCCGCAAGGCCAAGGCTCTGCATCGGCACCGAGAGGAAGGCGTCCAGCTTGTTGTAGGCGCTCCAGCCCGCCATGCAGGCGGAACCAAAGGCGTTTATGTAGGACTGAACGAACACGTTGGAGAAGGCGGTTATTGCCTGCTGTATGCTGGAGGGCAGGCCGATTGCCAGTATCCGCCGCAGCGCCTGCTTCTCCATGTGCAGGTGCCGCCAGTGTATGCCGTAGGGCACCGCCGGGTTGGAGAGGGAGAAGAGCACCAGCCCCGCCGAGAGCACCTGGGAGATGACGGTGGCCCAGGCCACCCCCGCAGTGCCCATGTGGAAGCAGATTACAAACACAAGGTCCAGCACAATGTTGGTGACGGCGGAGAAGATGAGGAAGTAGAGCGGCCGCCTCGAGTCCCCCACAGCCCGCAGTATGCCGGAACCCATGTTGTAGAACAGCAGCCCCCCAATGCCGGTGAAGTAGATGGTGAGGTACTCCTTCGCCTCGGCGAACACGTCCTCCGGGGTGTCCATGAGCCCCAGCATGGCGTCCACAGCCCCAACGCCGATGGCGGTGGCGAAGATGGTCAGCAGGAAGGTGAGCACGATGGAGGTGTGCACCGCGTGGGAGAGGCTCTTGCGGTCGTGGGCGCCGTAGTCCTGGGCGATCACCACGCTGGCCCCGGTGGCGAGACCGGCGCAGACCCCCACCATGGTGTTGATTATGCTGCCGGTGCTGCCCACCGCGGCGAGGGCGGTCCTGCCCACATACTGGCCCACCACAATGGTGTCCACCGTGTTGTAGAACTGCTGGAACAGAAGGCCGATGGCCATGGGCACCGAAAAGCCAAGAATGTGCTTCCATTCCACGCCCACCGTCATGTCCGAGTCGGTCTTGCGGGATCTTCTAAACATTTTAAATCATCTCCTCCTGCCAATCTCCGCCATTCGGCCGCTCACCGGTTCCGGGTCGGCCGGAATGCTGGAAAAATATCTGTAGAAGGGCAGAAGAAACTCAAACCCCTTTGTAACCTGCTGCCCGAGCTCGGGGCTCTCTATGGCGGGCCCCACCTCCTGCATCCGCTCCACCGAAAAGGAGCGCAGGTTGTACCAGTGGGAGAGCTCGCCGCCGGAGCCCTTGGGCCGCCGGTAGCTCTCCCCCGAGAGGGCAAAGCCTCCCTCCCGCATCAGCCGGTCCAGCTCCATGAGGGGCTGGGGATCCTTGTCCATCCTGGCCCGGTGCTTCGCCATGTAGCCGGGGGAGGGCATGTAGATGCCCATGCCGTAGCCCCACTCTTCCGGCCCCAGCTCAAACCAGAAGCAGGGCGCGTCCGGCCCCGCCCCCTCCCGCCTCGCGGCGGAGAGCCAGAGGTGGTCCTTGTAGGGCCCCCGGCCGAAGAGCCGCCGGGCGTCCCGGTAGATGCGGCTCACCTTTACCGTGAGCATGAGCTCCGGGTGCTGCCCGCAGAACTCCCGCTGCAGCAGCTCCCCCAGCGCCTTCATGGGCGCTTCCAGATACCGCCGGTAATCCTCCCGGTGCTCGAGAAACCAGCCCCGGTCGTTGTTGAGGCGTATGCCCCAGAGGAACTCCACCGACCTCTCGCTGAAGCCCGAAAATGTCATGCCCTATTCCCCCCGGAGTGATGATTAGTCCATTATAGCACCGCCTGCAACCGGCCAAAAGACCCCCCTCAAAGGGAGGCCTCCTGAAGGTTCTTTTTGGCGGAGGAGAGCATCAGCTTTATGCGGTTGAGCTGGTTCACCTCGCTGGCCCCGGGGTCGTAGTCCACCGCGGCGATGTTGGCCCGGGGATACCGTTCCCGCAGCCGCTTTATGACCCCCTTGCCAACCACGTGGTTGGGCAGGCAGGCGAAGGGCTGTATGCAGACGATGTTGTCCACCCCGCTCTCCAGCAGCTCCGCCATCTCCCCGGTGAGGAACCAGCCCTCGCCGTACTGGTTGCCGAGGGACAGAAACGGCTTTGCCTTCTCGGCGATCTTCTGTATGGGCAGGGGGGCGTCAAACCTGCGGCTGGCCCGCAGCGCCGCCACCGCCGGGCGGCGCAGAAGGCCGAGGGCCGCCACCGCAAGGCGCGCGCCCAGCTCCGACCACAGCCCCGCCCCGAGCCGGCGGTGCTTGTACTCGCCGTTGTAGGCGCAGTAGGCCATGAAGTCCATGAGGTCCGGCACCACCGCCTCGGCCCCCTCCCGCTCCAGCAGCTGCACCAGGTTGTTGTTGGCGAGGGGCATGTACTTCACCAGTATCTCGCCCACCACCGCCACCCGGGGCTTTTTGACCCCGTCCCTCAGCGGCAGCGAGTCGAACTCCGCCACCAGCTCCCGGCAGGTCCTGCCGAAGCTGCCGCCACGGCCGGTGAGCAGCTCTGTGCACCTGTCCCGCCACCTCTCGTACAGCCGGTCGGCGGAGCCCCTCTCCAGCTCGTAGGGCCGCACCCTAAGCAGGCAGCGCATCAGCAGGTCCCCCAGCACCACCCCCCGGGCGCTGTCCAGCAGCAGCCGGGGCCCGGCCTTAAAGCCGCTCTGGCTCTCGAGGCCGCCGGGGTTGAGGGAGATGACCGGTATGTACCCGTACCCCGCCCGGTCCAGCGCCCGGCGTATGAAGGCCACATAGTTGCTGGCCCTGCAGCAGCCTCCGGTCTGGGAGATTATGAGCGCAAGGCGGCTGGTGTCGTACCGGCCGGAGAGCACCGCCTCCATCAGCTGGCCCACCACCGTTATGGATGGGAAGCAGGCGTCGTTGTTCACAAACCGCAGCCCCACCTCAATGGCGCCCCGGTCGTCGTTCTTCAGCACCTCAATGTTGTAGCCGTGCCGTCGGAACACCGGCTCCAAAAGGTCAAAGTGAATGGGGCTCATCTGGGGCGCGAGGATGGTGTAGCCCTGCTGCTGCATCTGCTTTGTGTACTCGGTGCGGTGGTAGACCGCGGGGGAGGTGTCCTCCCGGGGCTCCCCGCGCATGCCCATGGCGGAGATGAGGCTGCGAATCCTTATCCTCGCGGCCCCGAGGTTGTTGACCTCATCTATCTTGAGCAGGGTGTATATCCTGCCGGAGCCCTCCAGTATCTCCGACACCTGGTCGGTGGTCACCGCGTCAAGGCCGCAGCCGAAGGAGTTGAGCTGCACCAGCTCCAGGTCCTTCTGCCGGCGCACAAACTCCGCCGCGGTGTAGAGCCTCGAGTGGTAGACCCACTGGTCCAGCACCCGCAGCGGCCGGGAGGGCTCAAAGTCCACCGGCAGGCTGTCCTCGGTGAAGACGGTGAGGCCGTAGGAGGCTATGAGCTCGGGTATGCCGTGGTTTATCTCGGGGTCCATGTGGTAGGGCCTGCCGGCCAGCACAATGCCCCGCCGGCCCTCCCGGCGCATCTCCTCCAGCGCCCTTTGGCCCTCCTCTCGCAGCTCCTGCTTTGCCCGCAGCTGCTCCTGCCAGGCGGCCTTCACCGCCCGGCGCACCTCGGCGGAGCCTATGCCGAACTCCCGGCCCATGAACTCCACGAGCCTGCCGGCGGCCGCCTTCTCGGTGGCCAGGGAGATGAAGGGGTGCAGGTACCGCACCTCACCCCGGGAGATGGCCTCTATGTTGTTCTTTATGTTCTCCGGGTAGCCCGCCACCATGGGGCAGTTGTAGCGGTTTTTGGCCCCGGGAGTCTCCTGCCGCTCGTAGAAGACGCAGGGGTGGAATACGGTCCGAATCCCCCTGTTTAACAGCCACTGAACATGCCCGTGGGCCAGCTTTGCCGGGTAGCACTCCGACTCGGAGGGTATGGAGTCCATGCCCAGCTCATATATCTGCCGGTCTTAGAAGGGGGCGGCCGCCACCGAGAAGCCCAGCTCCTTAAAGAATGTGGCCCAGAAGGGGTAGTCCTCGTATATGTTGAGCACCCGGGGTATGCCTATCACACCCCTCGGCGGGTCGGTGAGCGGGGTGTAGCCGAATATCCTCTGGCGCTTGTACTCCACAAGGTTGCGGCCGCCCTTTCCCCTGGAGCCGCCGGCCCCCTTCTCGCACCGGTTGCCGGTTATGTACTTCCTGCCGCCGGAAAAGCTGTTAACCGTCAGCATGCAGTTGTTGGAGCAGCCGCCGCAGCGGGCGGTGGCGGTGGTGTAGGAGAGCTTGTCTATCTCCTCCAGCGGCAGCATGGTGCCGGGCTGGCCCTGGTAGGTCCTGCGGGCGATGAGCGCCGCCCCGAAGGCCCCCATTATCCCGGAGATGTTGCTGCACACCACCTCCCGGCCGGAGATGAGCTCAAATGCACGCAGCACCGCGTGGTTCAAAAAGGTGCCGCCCTGGGCCACAATGTGGGAGCCCAGGTCCTCGGGGCTCGAGAGCTTTATCACCTTGAAAAGGGCGTTTTTAATCACCGAATAGGCGAGGCCCGCCGAGATGTCCGCCACCGAGGCGCCCTCCTTCTGGGCCTGCTTCACCTTGGAGTTCATGAAGACGGTGCAGCGGGTGCCAAGGTCTATGGGCTGCCGGGCAAAGAGCGCCTCGGCCGCAAAATCCTCCACCGAGTAGCCGAGGGAGGTGGCGAAGTTCTCAATAAAGGACCCGCAGCCGGAGGAGCAGGCCTCGTTGAGCACCACGTTGTCCAGCACCCCGTCCTTGAGGCGCATAAACTTCATGTCCTGGCCGCCTATGTCCAGCACGCAGTCCACCTGCGGGTCGAAGAAGCTGGCGGCGGTGCAGTGGGCCACCGTCTCCACCTCCCCCTCCTCCAGCCGGAATGCGGCCTTCAGCAGCGCCTCCCCGTAGCCGGTGGAGCAAGAGCGGACTATCCTCGCCCCCTTTGGCAGCAGCCCCCGCAGCTGGGTGAGGGCGGCGATGGCGGTCTTTATGGGGCTGCCCTGGTTGCCGGAGTAGTAGGAGTAGAGCAGCTGTCCCTCGCTGCCTATGAGGGCGAGCTTGGTGGTGGTGGAGCCGGCGTCTATTCCGAGGAAGCAGTCGCCGCTGTAGTAGGAGAGGTCCTGGGTGGGCACCGAGGCCTTCTCGTGCCGGAGGCAGAACTGCCGGTAATCCTCCTGGCCGGAAAAGAGGGGGTCCAGCCGCTTTACGTCCGTCCTCACCTGTACCCCCTGCCGCAGCCTCGCGGCCAGAGCGCCGAGGTCTTGGGCCTGCCCGCCGCGCATCTCCAGCGCGGTGCCGAGGGCGGCGAAGAGATGGGAGTTCTCCGGGTCCACCACCTCGTCGCCGGTGAGGTGCAGGGTGCGTATAAATGCCTTCTTGAGCTCCGGCAGGAAGTGCAGCGGCCCCCCGAGGAAGGCCACCCGCCCCCTGATGGGCTTGCCGCAGGCGAGACCGGAGATGGTCTGGTTCACCACCGCCTGGAATATGCTGGCGGCAAGGTTCGGCCTTGTGGCCCCGTCGTTTATGAGGGGCTGTATGTCGGTCTTTGCAAACACCCCGCAGCGGGCGGCTATGGGGTATATCTCGCTGTAGTGGGCGGCCTCCCGGTCGAGTCCGGCGGCGTCGGTCTGCAGCAGCGAGGCCATCTGGTCGATAAAGGACCCGGTGCCCCCGGCGCACACTCCGTTCATCCGCTCCTCAATGCTGCTGCCGAAGTAGATTATCTTGGCGTCCTCGCCCCCCAGCTCAATGGCCACGTCGGTGCCGGGGCAGCGCTCCTGCACCGCCGAGCAGGTGGCCACCACCTCCTGGAGGAACTCTATGCCCAGCGACTCCGCAATGCCCATGCCACCGGAGCCGGTTATGCCAATGCTCATCTCGGCGGTCCCGAGCTCCCCGCGCGCCCCGTCCAGCAGCTGCGCCCCCGTCTTCTGAATGTCGGCCTGGTGCCGCCGGTACCGCCCGAACACCATCCGCTTCTCCCCGTCCAGTACCACCAGCTTAACGGTGGTGGAACCTATGTCTATGCCTGCGCTGTATCCTTTCAACTCTGCCTCCGCCCACAAAATCCCAGTCTAGGGACAAAAAAACCCATTATTTTACATCAATTTATAACTACAGGGATTTTATAGGGGATTATTGAACGAATTGTGAA
>CALXAK010000146.1 GCA_944386255.1 uncultured Clostridia bacterium | reverse complement strand
AGAATATATCGTGGTACGATACAATCGTAATCCGATATATCGGAACACGTTGTAGGAGGTGCAGAGCTTGAAGGAGATTGAACCGCTCACCGAGAGCTACTTTTACATTCTGCTCTGCCTGTACCGGGGTCCAAACCACGGCTACGGCATAATGCAGATGACCCAGAGGCTCTCCGAGGGCCGGGTGACCATAGGTCCCGGCACCATGTACGGGGCCACCGGCAGCATGATAAAGAAGGGCTGGATAGAGGAGTTAAAGGACCCCCAGGAGGGCCGGCGGCGGCTCTATACCCTCACCGTAGAGGGCCGGGCGGTGCTGGAGGCGGAGGTGCAGCGGCTGAAGGGGCTGCTCAAAAGCGCCAGGGAGGAAATGAGCGATGAGCAAAGATAGAAAAACCGAACTCACATTCTACGCGGCCTGGGACTACCGGCGGGAGATAGCGGACCTGAACGCGCGCTCCCAGCAGGGCTGGCAGCTTTTGAAGGGCGGGTGCTATTTCAGCACCTTCCGCCGGGACGACAGCGTCCAGTACCGCTACCAGCTGGACTACCCCGGCAGGCTGGAGGACCCCGGCAGGTATCTCGAGACCTTTGAGGAGCAGGGCTGGGAGTTTGTGAACTCCACCTTCAACGGCTGGTACTACTTCCGCAAGAGGTATGACCCGTCCCTGCCGCCGGAGCAGTACGAGATATTCACCGACCGCGCCTCCCTGGAGGCCATGACCCGCCGCTGGAGCCTGCTCGGCAGGTTCCTGCTGGTGATGATCCTGGCGCTCACGGCTATGGAGCTCATTCTGTTTGTGAGTGAACCTGACCTCAGCAACCTTATAATGCTGTTCCCATATCCCGTTTTTGCCGCCGCGATTATAAAGGGTCTTGGCTCCATACGCCGTAAGGAAGCAGGGCGCGGCCGCAGCTGGTTTTTCGTCCTGGCGGTGGCGGTGATGCTGGCCTGCCCGATCAGCTCCATGATTGTGGACGGTCAGAGGGCCGAGGTTTCCGCCTCCCTTACCGAACCCCTGCCGGAGGGGGATGGGGTATGGCTCGAATTTTCGGTGAGCATCCCCGACCTCTACAGCGCCGGGATGGTGATACTGTCGAAGGATCAGGCGGAACTCTCCCTTGTGGGGCCGGATGGCCAGATCCTTCTCTCGGCGGCAGGGGAGCAGCAGCTTTCAAAGCGGCTGCTGCTCATGCCGGGGGAGTACCGGCTGCTGGTGAGCAGCCAGCTGGAGGCGGAGTTCAGGGCGAGCTTCAGCCTAAACTGAGCGCCATAGCCCGGATACTGCGGAAAGGCGGCGGAGGTTTTCCTCCTCCGCCTTTCTTGGAATTATTTTGCCCGGAACCCATCCAAAGGTGCCAATATGTGGTAGAATAATAAAAGCGTCGCAAGGAGGGCTTTTTTGGAAAAGGATAGGTTCAGATTCAAAAGAGCAGACCTCGCCGCATATGCCGCGGTGCTGCTGCTGGCGGCGGCAGCCCTCGCCCTCACCTTTGGGCTTACCGGCAGGGAGGGCGAGTTCGCGGTGATCTATAAGAACGGCGAGGAGCTGCGCCGGGTCCCGCTGTCGGTGGACCAGACCTTCAGCCTGCAGGGTGACTACAGCAACGAGGTCACTGTGAAGGACGGCCGCATCGCCGTCACCCACTCCACCTGCCCAAACCAGGACTGCGTCCGCCAGGGCTGGCTGGGAGACCAGGGGGGCAGCATAATCTGCCTGCCCAACCGGGTGGAGATACGTGTCGTATCCTCCGGTGAAGCGGATATAATAATCAGGTGAGGGCCGCCATGAACACTACACTTCTCGCCCGCAGCGCGCTTCTCACCGCGCTGGCGCTGGCGCTCTCCTACATGGAGAGGTTCATCCCTCTCGACCTGCTGGTGCCGCTGCCCGGCGTCAAGCTGGGGCTCGCAAATATTGTCTCCATGATGGCCCTCTACTTCCTCAGCTTCCGGCAGGGGGCCGCGATTCTGGTGGCCAGGTGCATTCTGGGCAGCTTTTTCGGTGGAGGGCTCACCTCCCTCGCCATGTCCCTCACCGGCGGGCTGCTGGCTTTTCTGGTGATGGCCGCGGCAAAGCGCGCGGGCTGCCTCTCGGTGTACGGCGTGAGCGTGTTGGGCGCCGCTGCGCACAATCTGGGCCAGGTGGCTGCCGCCAGCGTCATAATGGGCTCGATTTACACCTTCTGTTACCTGCCTTTCCTGCTGCTGGTGGCGCTTATGACCGGCAGCCTCACCGGCATGCTGGCTAGCTGGCTCTTTCGGGCTCTGGCGGCGTCGGGCGTTGATTTCGGCGCGTAAAAGCGCGTTTCACATACAATTAACTGTGCAAAAGGAGAAACGATGAAAAGGTCAAGAATTCTTACTATTGTGCTGGCCCTGCTGCTGATCTGCGGGCTGATGGCCGGCTGTTACCCCAAGGTGGTGGTCCTGCAGGAGGCTCCCCAGCAGCAGCCGGAGGACCAGCAGCCCCAGGGCCCATCCGACGGCACTGGCCTTCGGGTGGGGGTGAGCATCACCTCCTCCCTCTCCTCCAGCGCATCCGCGTCGGAGGACGCCGCCGGCCTTGCCCAGGCTGATATCAATATCGTCGCGGTGACGGTGGACGACAACGGTGTCATAACCGACTGCGTGATAGATGCAGTGCAGTCCAAGGTGAACTTTGATTCAACCGGCGCCATCACCACCGACCTCACCGCCCCAGTGCTCAGCAAGAACCAGCTGGGGGACGACTATGGCATGCGGGACCGCAGCTCCATCGGACTTGAGTGGAACCAGCAGGCGGCAGCCCTCGCGGACTATGTGGTGGGCATGACCCTGCAGCAGGTGAAGGACATAGCCCTCACCGAGTCCGGTTCCGCCGCCGATGCCGACCTGGCATCCTCGGTCACCATCTCCATCGGCAGCTTCCTCTCCGGCATTCAGGAGGCGGTGGAGAACGCCTCCTATCTCGGCTCCTCCGCCGAGGACAGGCTGGCCCTCGCCACCAGCACCTCCCTCGACAGCAGCAGCCCCGCCTCCGAGGAGGGGGATGGCCTTGCCCAGACCGACTGCACCATCGCGGTGCTCACCCTGGACGGCGACACCATAACCGGCTGCTACATCGACGCGGTCCAGGCCAAGGTGAACTTTGACGCCACCGGCGCCATCACCACCGACCTCTCCTCGCCGGTGCTGAGCAAAAACCAGCTGGGGGACGACTACGGCATGAGGGGCCGCAGTTCCATCGGCCTCGAGTGGTACCAGCAGGCCGCGAACTTCGCCTCCTACGTCACCGGCAAAACGGTGCAGCAGGTGAGCGACATCGCCCTCACCGAGTCCGGCTCCGCAGCCGACGCCGACCTCTCTTCCTCGGTGACCATCGGCATCGGCGACTTCATATCCGTTGTCGAGATGGCCGAGACCCAGGCTGAGCAGTGATGCTCCGCCGCGCACTTGCCCTTGCCCTGCTGCTGCCGGCGCTGCTGCTCTCCGGCTGTGCCAGGGGTCCCGCAGAGCAGGAGCTCACAAGGTATGAGGCGAGCTTTCTCGATGTGTTTGACACCGTCACCACCATCGTCGGTTACGCCCCCTCGGAGCAGGAGTTTGAAGACACCGTCCGGGAGATAAAGCAGCAGCTGGAGGAATACCACCAGCTGTTCGACATCTACAACGATTACCCCGGGCTCAACAACCTTAAAACCCTCAACGACAGCGCCGGGGAATCCCCGGTGGAGCTGGACCAGCGGCTGCTGGATTTCCTCGAGTTCTGCAAACAGATATATGAGGACACCGCTGGGTCGGTGAACGTCGCCATGGGCAGCGTGCTGAGCATCTGGCACGAGGCGCGGGAGAGGGGAATAAACGACCCCGCCGCCGCGACCCTGCCGGACATGGCGGAGCTTGAGGCCGCGGTGGAGCACACCTCCATCCAGTGCCTGAAGATAGACCGGGAGAGCGGCACCGCCTACCTCGACGACCCGCAGGCGAGCCTAGACGTGGGGGCGGTGGCCAAGGGCTATGCCCTCGAGATGGTCTGCCAAACTGCCCCAGAAGGGCTGCTCATAAGTGTGGGCGGCAACGTCAAGGCCACCGGGGCCAAGCCGGACGGCAGCAGCTGGGTGGTGGGACTCCAGGACCCGGACGGGGGCACCGGAGAGTACCTGCACACCGTCTACTGCACCGGCAGTTCGGTGGTCACCAGCGGCGACTACCAGCGGTACTACACTGTGGACGGGGTCCGGTACCACCATATAATCGACCCCGATACCCTAATGCCCGCCGGCCGCTGGCGCTCGGTCACGG
>CALXAK010000145.1 GCA_944386255.1 uncultured Clostridia bacterium | reverse complement strand
GGCGGCGCAGCCGGCGGATGGTCTTTATGGTGTAGCTGCGGCGGCGGTTTTTGCTGTACTCCACCCTGCTCACCCTCACCTGCCAGCCCGGCAGGCGGAATATGCCGCACATGGCGTAGCGGTGGGCATAGGGGGTGGTGGAGTGGCGCTTGTGAGGGGAGATCCCGCTGGGCACCACCAGCGAGAGCTGGGGCTTTATTGCCTCCAGAGCGTTTTTAAAGTACCTCAGGTGCCCGAGGTGGGGCGGGTCAAAGGCGCCGCCGTACACGAGCAGCTTTCTTCCATCTTCCATAGTCAGATACCGTAGCGGTCTATCTTTTTGTTGCGGCGGTAGAGCACAAACCTGCTGCCGATGGTCTGCACCGGCTCCGCACCCAGCAGGGCGGCGATTTTGTCGCAGGCCTCCCGGGCGGTGAGGGGGCAGTTGTCCTGCACCCGGCACTTTATGAGCTCCCGGGCGGCGAGGGCCCCGTCTATGCCCTGCAGGAGGTTCTGGTCTATGCCGTCCTTGCCCACCTGGAATATGGTCTCGAGGGTGTTGGCATGCCGCCGCAGCTCGGCGCGCTGCTTAGAGGTTATCATACTTCATTCTCCTTATCCCGCGCAGTTTGAAGGCAAGCTTGCGCAGGGCCCTTGCCCTGTGGCTGCAGGTATACCTCTTTTCGTCGGTGAGGTCGGAGAGGGTCCTGCCGCCGCGCATGTAGAATATGGGGTCGTAGCCGAAGCCGTACTCCCCGTGGCGCTGGGTGCCTATCCAGCCCTCGCAGACGCCGCTGGCGCTCACCACCCGTCCGTCCGGCAGGATGGCCACCACGCAGGAAACGAACCTTGCGGTGCGCTCCTCCGCCGGCAGGTCGCCCAGGGCGGCCAGGAGCTTGTCCATGTTCTCGTCGTCGGTGGCTCCCTCTCCGGCGTAGCGGGCGGTGTGCACCCCGGGGGCTCCCCCAAGGGCGTCCACCATGAGGCCGCTGTCGTCCGCCAGCACCGCCCGGCCGGTTTTGCGGCGGGCTTCCTTCGCCTTTATCATGGCGTTCTCATAAAAGCTGCTGCCGTCCTCCGGGTCGGTGAGCTTTATGCCAAGGGAGCCTATGCCGGTGCAGCCGTAGCCGATGCTCCTGAGCACCCCGTTTATCTCCTCCAGCTTGCCGGCGTTGCCGGTGGCGGCCAGAAACTCTGTTTTCTGCTTCATTTCCCCTTCACCTCACTCGAAGAGCGCCTCTGCAAAGGCGTCCGGGTCAAACTCCATGAGGTCCTCCAGCTGCTCCCCAACGCCTATGAACCTCACCGGTATGCCCAGCCTCCTCTGCACCGCCAGCACCGCGCCGCCCTTGCCGGTGCCGTCCAGCTTGGTGAGCACTATGCCGGTGACCATGGCGGCGTCGGAGAACATGGCGGCCTGGTTTATGGCGTTCTGGCCGGTGGCGGCGTCCAGCACCAGCAGCGTCTCCACCGAGGCTCCGGGGGCGGCCTTGTCCACAGTGCGGCGGATCTTGCCCAGCTCCTCCATGAGGTTCTTTTTGGTGTGCAGCCTGCCGGCGGTGTCGCAGAGCACAAGGTCGCAGCCCCGGGAGGGGGCGGCGGAGACCGCGTCGTACACCACCGCCGAGGGGTCGCTGGCGCCGCTCACCATGGGGCAGCCGCTGCGCTGGGCCCACACCTCCAGCTGCTGCACCGCGGCGGCGCGGAAGGTATCGGCGGCGGCTATGAGCACATGCCTGCCCATCGATGAAAAGAAGGAGGCGAGCTTGCCGGCGGTGGTGGTCTTGCCGGCGCCGTTCACCCCTATCAGCAGCACCACAGCGGGGCTGCCGGAGAGGTCCAGCGGCCTTTCGGCCCGCAGCATGTCCGCGCATATCTCCCGCAGGGCGGCCTTTGCCTGCTCCGGGTCCAGGATGTGGTCCCTCTTGACCCTCTCCCGGAGCTGCTCCACAACGGCGGAGGCGGTGTCCGCCCCGGCGTCCGCCAGGATGAGCGCCTCCTCCAGCTCCTCAAAGAACCCGTCGTCCAGCTTGTCGGCCGAGAGGGCGAAGGCCACGCTGTCCCGGGTGCGGCGAAGGCCGGAGCGCAGTTTATCAAAAAGAGACATCTACAACTACCTCACTTGGAAGCTACCAGCACCGCCTCGTCCCGCTCCAGCTTGAGCACGCGGCTGACCCCCTCCTCCTGCATGGTGACACCATACAGCACTTCGGAGGCCTCCATGGTCCCGCGGCGGTGGGTGATGGTTATGAACTGAGCGCCGTCCGCGCCCTCGGAAATGCGCCGGACGTACTGGGCAAAGCGGGTGACGTTCACGTCGTCCAGGGCGCTGTCTATCTCGTCCAGAATGCAGAATGGGGAGGGGTTTACCGAGAGTATGGCGAAGTAGAGGGCGATGGCCACCAGCGCCTGCTCACCACCCGAGAGCAGCGAGAGGTTTTTTATCACCTTGCCGGGGGGCTGCACGTCTATCTCTATGCCGCTCTCCAGGATGTCGGCGGGGTCGGTGAGGGTGAGGGAGGCGCTGCCGCCGCCGAACATCTCCTTGAACACCGAGGAAAACCGGGAGTTTATGAGGGAGAATTTCTCCGAGAAGATGCTCTTCATCTCCCCCATCAGCCCGTCTATGAGCTTAAGCAGCTCCGCTCTCGAGCCCTCCACGTCCCGGACCTGCTCCGAGAGGAAGCTGTGGCGGGCGCCCACCTCCTTGTACTCCTCTATGGCCGAGAGGTTTACGCTGCCGAGGGAGCGGATCTGCTCCCTCAGGGCCGACACCTGCTGCCGGAGGGCGGAGATGGAGTCGAACTCCACGCAGTAGCCCCGGGCCTCGCTGTGGGTGAGCTCGTAGTCCTCCCAGAGCCTCGAGACGGCGGAGTTGAACTCCTTTTCCAGCGCCTCCCGGCGCTCCTCGAGGCGGGTGACCTCCTTGCCGGTCTCCTCCCGCTGGCGCACGAGGGAGCTCTGCTCCTCCCGCTGGGCGGTGGACTGCTTCTCCACCTCCATGCGCTGCTGCATGGCGGCGGATATATCCCCGCGCATGGCCTCGATCCTCTCCCGGAGTTCCTTTGCCCGAAGGCGCTTGTCCGAGAGCTCCCGGCGGCCGTCGGCTATGCTCTTTTCGAGGGAGGCTATGGAATTCTCTATCTCGGCGCCCCGCTGGGCCGCGTCCTGCCGGCGGGTGCGAAGGTCCCCGGCGGAGGCCTCGAGGGCGTCGGCGTCCTTTAAAAGTCCGGTGAGGCGTATCTTCTGCTCCGAGAGCCGCTCCGCCAGCTCCAGGCGCTTCTGGTGGTACTCCTCGGAGTTGGCGCTCTCGGAGAGGCCGAAGGACTCGAGGTCCTTTATGCCGGACTCCAGCTTTGCTATGCGCTCCCTTGCCTGTGCCGCCTGCTGCTCCAGCTGCTGCTGGTCCCGGCGGGCCTGTTCCGCGAGGGCGCTGGAGGAGCCGAGCTGCTGCCTCGCGTCCTCCAGCTCCGAGTCGAGCCGGTGCAGCTCGGTCTCGAGGCGTATTTTCTCCCCGCCGAGGTTTATGAGTTCGCTGCCCACCACCGTGAGGCTGGCGTCCAGCTGCGAGACCTCCTCGGCGGCTGAGTCCATGGCGGACTTCTGCCCGACCAGCTCCTCGCGGAGGGCCTTGTAGCTGGCGGTGAGGGAGTCTATCTCCCCCTTGCGGCTGAAGACGCCGGCGCTCTTTGCGGAGTAGCCGCCGGTGAAGGAGCCGCCGGAGTTTATCACCTGGCCGTCCAGGGTGACTATCTTGTTGCGGTAGCGAAGGCGCTTTGCGATACCGGAGGCGCTCTGCAGGTCCTCCGCCACCACTATTCTGCCCAGCAGGTTGCTTATCACGGTGGAGAACCTGCCGTCGTAGCTAACGAGCTCCGAGGCCACCCCCACCACACCGTAGGCGCCCCGCAGCTCCCCGCCGTCAAAGCGGGAGGGCTGCACCGTGTCCAGCGGCAGGAAGGTCGCCCTGCCGGAGCGGCGCTGCTTTAGGTGGGCAATGGCGTCCTTGGCCACCCGCTCGTCGGTGACCACTATGTTCTGCACCGCGTTGCCGAGGGCGGTCTCGATGGCGGTCTCGCAGCCCGGCTTTATGCCGATTATGGAGGCCACGGTGCCGATTATCCCCCGCAGCTCCCCGCGCCGGCCGGCCTCGATGACCTCCCGGACGCTGTGGCTGAAGCCCTCCATGCTCTTCTCCATGTCCATGAGCACGCTGAGGCGGTGGGCGGTGTTCTCGTATTCAAAGTTCTTCTTTTTAAAGGCGGCCTCAAGCTCATTCAGCTTCTGGCGGCGCAGCTCCAGCTTTTTGGAGAGGCCGGACTTCTGGTTTTCGCAGGAGGTGACCTGCTGCATTATCCCGTCCAGCTCCTGCCGGAAGCCCTTTGCGGCCTCCTCGGCGCTGCTGAGCTTCTCCTGCAGCTCCGGCTGCCTCGAGCCCAGCATCTCGCTGCGCTGGAGGGCGGCGGCCGCGGCGGAGGCGGCGGTGACCTCCTGGCTGCGGAGGTCCGCAACCTCGGCGGTGAGGGCGGAGAGCTTGCGGGAGTTGTCCTCCCGGAGACGGTCGCTCTCTTCCCCCTGCAGCGCAAGGCCACGCAGCAGCTCCTCGGTGGAGGCTATCTCCTGCTGCAGCTGCTGCGCCTCCCGGAGCTTCTGCTCCCGCTGGCTTTCAAGCTCGGCTATGCGGCTGTCTATGCCGCTGCCCGCCTCGCCGCTCTGCTCCATCTCCCGGCGCAGGGCGTCTATCTGGCCCTGGGCGTGCTGGGTGTCGTTCTCCAGCACCGCCGCGGCGCTCTCGGCGGAGGTGACCATGCCGGTCATGGAGACTATCTCGCCGTTGAGGGAGTCCGCCCGGGCGCTTAGCTCCCGCATGCGCTCGAACTTCTCCTCTATCCCCCGGTCGGCGGCGGCTATCTTTACCTCCAGGTCGCTGTAGTCCCGGCGGGCGATGCTTATGCGCTCCTCCTGCTGGCGGATGCTCTCCCTGGAGCGGTCGATGGTGTCGCAGTAGAGGGTTATCTCGAGGCCCTTGCGCTGCTCCGAGAGCTCAAGGAACCGCTTTGCGCTCTCGCTCTGGCGGCGCAGCGGCTCGAGGCGGGAACCCAGCTCGTCCAGAATGTCCCGAAGGCGGGAGAGGTTGTCCTCGGCGGCCTCCAGGCGCTTCTCCGCCTCGTTCTTGCGGAAGCGGTACTTGGCGATGCCGGAGGCCTCCTCGAAAATCTCCCGGCGGTCGGCGCTCTTGGCCGAGACTATCTCGGAGATGCGGCCCTGGCCGATTATGGAGTAGCCGTCCCGGGAGAGGCCGGTGTCGAGAAAGGCTTCCCGCACGTCCCGCAGCCTCACCTGGGAGCCGTTTATAAGGTACTCGCTGTCCCCGGAGCGGTAGTAGCGGCGGCTCACCACCACCTCCTCCCCGTACTCCGGCAGGCGGCGGTCGGAGTTGTCCAGGCCGAGGCTCACCTGGGCAAAGCCCATGGCCCGGCGCTGGCGGGTGCCGCCGAAGATGACGTCCTCCATGCGGCCGGAGCGCAGGCTCTTGGAGGACTGCTCCCCCAGCACCCAGCGCACCGCGTCGCTAATGTTGCTCTTGCCGGAGCCGTTGGGGCCCACAATGGCGGTCATGCCCGGGTCAAAGGTTATGCGGGTCTTGTCCGCGAAGGACTTGAAACCGTGAATTTCGATGTATCGAAGGTTCAAATGAGGCTCTCCTTCAGTCTATTCCCATAAGGCGCAGAGCCTCCCGGGCGGCGCTCTGCTCGGCGTGCTTCTTGCTGGAGCCGGTGCCCACGCCTATCACGTTGCTGTTGAGGTGCACCTCCACGGTGAACACCTTGCAGTGGTCGGGGCCCTCCTCCTTCACCACCACATACCGGAGCTTCTCCCCGGGGTTCTTCTGGATTATCTCCTGCAGCAGGGTCTTGCTGTCCTCCTCGGGGCGGGCGCCGGCAATGGCCCCCTCCACAAAGCCCAGCACAAACCTCCTGGCCTCGGAGTAGCCGCCGTCAAGGTAGATGGCGGCGATGAGCGCCTCGAAGCAGTCCGCAAGGATGGAGGGCCGCGCCGCGCCGCCGGAGCTGCGCTCCCCGCGGCCAAAGCGCATGTGCTCCCCGAGGGAGATGGAGTTTGGAAACCCGGCGAGGCTGCTCTCGCAGACGAGGGACGCCCGCATGCGGGTGAGCTCCCCCTCCGGCAGCTCCTTCATGCCGCTGAAGATGCGGTCGGACACCACTATGGAGAGCACCGAGTCCCCCAGGAACTCCAGCCTCTCGTTGCAGCGCACCCCGTCCCGCTGGTGCTCGTTGGCATAGCTCGAATGGGTGAGCGCCTCCTCCAGAAGCTGCCGGTCCTTAAAGCTGTAGCCTATGACCTGCATCAGCTGCTCGAGACGGGGCTCCCCCCGGTTGTTTCTGTCAGTCATCCTTTTCGGCCTCCGCTCCCGCAAGGGCGCGCGCTATGGCCCCGGTCACGTCCGAGTTCACCCAGCGAATGGCCTGACCCACCGCGCTGCAGAAGCCCTTGGCGTTGCAGCTGCCGTGGGCCTTTATCACCGGCCGGTTGAGGCCGATGAAGGGCGCGCCGCCGATCTCGGAGTAGTCCATCTTCTTTTTGAGGGAGGCCATGTCCTTTTTGAGCATAAGGGCGGCGAGCTTGGTGCGGGTGTTTTTGAGCATTATCTGCTTCAACATGCGGGTGTAGGCGAGACCCACCCCCTCGATGGTCTTTAGCACCATGTTGCCGGTGAAGCCGTCGCAGACCGCCACGTCGCACTCGTTCATGGGAAGGCCCCGGCCCTCCACGTTGCCCTGGAAGTTTACTCCGGGCTGCTGGCCGAGAAGGGCATAGGCCGAGCGCTGCAGGTCTGTGC
>CALXAK010000144.1 GCA_944386255.1 uncultured Clostridia bacterium | reverse complement strand
CCCGGACCTCCCGGGGCTTCTGGCGGGCGGCCCTTGGGGCGGATTTTTTCGCCGCGCCGGCAGACCCGGTGGGCGCCGCTTTGGCATGCTCAGTCTCCAGCGCGGGCTGCGGGCGCTGCTCCACCGGAAGGCAGGTTAGGGTGAGCTCCGGCGACGCCCCAAAGCTCTGGGCCAGGGATTTTAGTAGCTCCCTCTCAAAGCCCGCGGCCCTCAGCATCTCCTCGCCGCCATGGCAGAAGGTGAGCTTAAGCTCATTTCCCTCGAAGGCGACGCCGCAGTCGTCCAGGAAGCCGTTTAAAGGCAGGCGGGATTTTAGCCCCTCCAGCAGCTCCCGCACCCCATCGGGGCAGAGGCAGCCGGGCGCAAAGCGCACCTGGGCACAGCAGCAGTAGCCGGGCAGGGCCTCAGCGAGGCTCCGCTCCAGCTCCGCCGCGATGCCCGGGGCGTAGGCGCTGCAGCCGGCTTTTATGAACACCCGCCGGTGGTTTTTGTCCACCGATATGCCCTCCGCCGACAGGCTGCCGTCGGGGAGGGCAAGGCGCTGGTATATTCCGGGAAAGAGGGTTGAGATATCCGCCATTTCAGTTCTTCATCCTATGTATTTCTGATAAAAGCTGGTCCACATAGTCGCCGGTGAGCTTGCGGACTATCCGGCCGTTTTTAAAGAGCACGGCGCAGTCCTTGCCGCCCGCTATGCCTATGTCGGCGTTGGAGGCTTCACCCGGGCCGTTTACCACGCAGCCCATCACCGCCACCTTGAGGTCCATCTTAAGGTCCCTCGTGCGCCTCTCCACCTCGTTTGCGATGGATATTATGTCTATCTCGGTGCGGCCGCAGGTGGGGCAGGAGACTATCTCCACCCCCTTTCTGAGTCCCAGGGCCAGCAGTATGTCCCTGCCCGCCTCCACCTCCTTCACCGGGTCGCCGGTGAGGGAGACGCGGATGGTGTCGCCGATGCCGTCCAGCAGCAGAGAGCCGATGCCGATGGCGGACTTTATGGTGCCCATGCGCACCGTGCCCGCCTCGGTGACTCCCAGGTGCAGCGGGTAGTCGCATTTCTTTGCCATGAGCCGGTAAGCGCTCACCATGGTGGGGATGTTGGAGGACTTTATGGCGACCACAATCTGGTCGTAGCCGCGCTCCTCAATGAGCCGCACATGCCGAAGGGCGCTCTCCACCAGCGCCTCGGCGGTGGGGCCGCCGTACATCTGCAGCAGCTCCTTCTCCACCGAGCCGGAGTTCACCCCCACCCGGATGGGCACACCGCGGTCCCGGCAGCAGTCTATGACCCGGGTGGCCATGGCGTCCGAGCCGATGTTGCCGGGGTTGATGCGCACCTTGTCCACCCCCGCCTCCACGCTCCTGATGGCGAGGGAGGGGTCAAAGTGTATGTCCGCCACAAGGGGGATTGAAACGCTGGATTTTATGGCCGGGATGAGCTGCAGCGCCTGCTCGCAGGGCACCGACACCCGCACCAGCTCGCAGCCCGCCTTTTCCAGCTCCACAGCCTGCTGGACGTTGCCCTCTATGTCGTAGTAGTGGGCGCAGAGCATGGACTGCACGCTTACGGGGCTGCCGCCGCCCATGGTGAGGGAGCCTATTTTGACCTTTTTTGTCATACCAACCTCGTTATATCGTTGTAGGCCACCACCACCATGAGCAGCATGAGCAGCGCCATGCCCACCAGGTGCACGAGACCCTCATATTTGGGATTGAGCTTGCGGCGGCTGATCGCCTCCACCAGCAGGAACACCAGCCTGCCCCCATCCAGGGCGGGCAGCGGCAGCAGGTTGCAGACGCCGAGGTTAATGGTGATTATGGCGAAGAGGTAGGCCACTGTGGAGAAGCCGTAGCTCACCGCGTTGCTGATTTCGCTGACTATGCCTATGGGTCCTGTGAGCTGGTTTATGGCAGCGCGGCCGGTGATGAGGTCCAGGACCGTTATATAGATGAGCCTTGCAATGGAGAGGGACCAGTTGAAGGACTCGCGTATCACGTTGTAGAAGGTAAAGGGCAGGGCGTAGACCTTAAAGTCGTAGCGCAGCATGTTTATGCCGGTCTCGGGGTCCTCGGTTATGTCGAACACCACGGGTATGGTGAGCTTTTCCCCATCCCGGCGCACCGTGACGTCGCAGGCCTCCCCCGGCTCTATGCGCTGCAGTTCGTAGATAATGTCGTCTATCACAAAAACCCGCCGGCCGTTTACCGAGAGTATCTCGTCGTCGATTTGAAGGCCGCTGGCCTCGGTGGAGGCGCCCTCGTCAAACCAGCTGATGGTGGTGGAGGCGATTACCCCCTCCGAGAGGGTGAGGCCCACCAGCACCAGAAAGCCGAGGATGAGGTTCATGATGCCGCCCGCCAGCACCACCGCGATGCGGTTGGAGACCGGGGCCTTGGAGAAGGAACCGATCTCGTCGCTCTCCTCGTCCTCCCCCTCCATGCTGACAAAGCCGCCCAGCGGCAGCAGCCGCAGGGAGTAGGTGGTGTCCCCCTTTTTCCTCCTTAAGATTTTGGGGCCGAAGCCAATGGCAAACTCGTTCACCTTTATACCGCTGAGCTTGGCCACGGTGAAGTGGCCCAGCTCGTGAAAGAATATCATAAAGCCGAACATGAAAACCGCGAAAACTATGGTAAGAAAGAGCTGCATTTTATCTCCTGCCTGAGAGTTTTTGGGCAAAATCCGTTGCCCTCAGCCGGGCTTCGCTGTCCAGGGCGAGTATGTCCCCGAGGGAAAAATCCTCCCGCTCGAGGCCCGGCAGCGACAGGGCGTCCGCCACAATGTCGCCTATGTCGAGAAAACCTATTTCGCCCTTCAAATAGAGCTCCACCGCCGCCTCGTTGGCGCCGTTTACCGCCGTTGGGGCGAGGCCGCCGATTGCCGCCGCCCTCTCGCAGGCAGGCAGGCACCGGAAGGTCTCCCGGTCCGGCAGCTGGAAGGTGAGGTTGGACATGCCCTCCACCGTGAGCGGCCGGCAGGGCGAGGGGCGGCGCTCGGGATAGGTGAGGGCGTACTGGATGGGCAGGCGCATGTCCGGGAAGCCCAGCTGGGCAATCACCGACATGTCCTCATACTCCACCATGGAGTGGACTATGCTCTGGCGGTGGACGGTGATGAGCACCTGCTCCGGGCTCACCGAGAAGAGCCACATTGCCTCTATCAGCTCGAGGCCCTTGTTCATGAGGGTCGCGGAGTCCACCGTTATCTTGCGGCCCATGCTCCAGTTTGGGTGCTTGAGGGCGTCCGCCACCGTCACCTCCCGCAGCTGCTCCCGGCCCTGGCCGAAGAAGGGCCCGCCGGAGGCGGTGAGGAATATGCGGCGGGGTCTAAGGTGAGTATTCCCCTGCAGGCACTGAAAAATCGCGGAATGCTCGCTGTCCACCGGCAGAAGGGCCACCCCCCTCTCCCGCACCGCCCGGGTGACAAGGCTGCCGCCGGTGACCAGCGTCTCCTTGTTGGCGAGGGCGATGTTCTTGCCCGCCTCTATGGCGGCGAGGGTGGGCTCGAGGCCCGCTATGCCCACCACCGAATTGAGCAGCGTGTCGGAGCTGTCCCGGGAGGCAATCTCCATTAGCCCCTCCCGGCCGAAGAGCAGCTTGCAGCCGGTGGGGGCGAGGCGGACCTTGAGCTCCCGGTAGGCCCCCTCCTCCACGGCGCAGACATACTCCGGCCTGAACTCCAGCGCCTGCTGCTCCAGCAGCTTGTAGTTGGAGTAGCCGGAGATGGCGGTGAGCTCTATGCCGAGGTCCTTTACAAGGCTAAGGGTTTGGGTGCCGATGGAACCGGTGGACCCGAGAACCGAGAGTTTTTGCACTGGCACAAAATCACCCCAGTCAGACAAAATATTCTATGAAAAAATAGAAGCAAAAATACGAGAACACGCTGGTGAACAGCACCGAGTCTATGCGGTCCAGCGCCCCGCCGTGGCCCGGCATTATATTGCCGAAATCCTTTATTCCGCACTCCCGCTTGATATAGGAGGCGGCGAGGTCGCCGTAGATGCCTATCACCGCGCCCGCCGCGCCCACCAGCAGGAAGAACAGCAGCGAGCCCGCTCCGGCGGTGCCGTAGAGCGCCGACTCCTCCGCAAGGCTCGAATAGATCCAGTAGGCGGCAGCGGCCACAACGGGGGTGCCAACCACCCCGCCCACCGCACCGGCAACCGTCTTGTTGGGGCTTATGCTGGGGCAGAGCTTGCGCTTGCCGAAGAGCTTGCCGAAGGTAAAGGCGAAGGTGTCGCATATCCAACCGAGGCCGAGACCGAAGCCCAGCATGAACCTGCCGTCCGCGGTGCACTCGGAGAGCTCCCTCGCGCGCAGTATTGAGCCGAGGCCCAGCGTCACCATCAGCACCGCCAGGACAAAGGCGGCGCTCTGGCGGTAGGTGTAGTGCCGGCGTTTCACCGACATTATCACCGCGAAGGACAAAAGCAGCAGCGAGTAGACCAGCATGAGGTCCGCCGGCATGAACACAAGGTATATGGCCGAGATGGCCGCAGAGGGCACCGTGAGCGCAGGCAGGTCCTCAAAGCCGAGGGCCTTGGTGAGCTCATAAACCGCTATTGTGGCGATGGCCACCAGCACCAGGTTTAAAAGCAGGGTGTCGTAGAGCCACATTACAATGGCCAGCAGCACAAGGCCCACCGCCACCGAAATCAAACGCTTTTTCATCTCTCTCTCCGCGTTATCTGCCGCCGAACCGACGAGAGCGGCGGCCGTATTCCTCAATGGCCCGGTCCAGCAGTTCGGGGGTAAAGTCGGGCCAGAGAGTATCCATGTAGACAAACTCGCTGTAGGCGCACTGCCAGAGCAGGAAGTTGGATATCCGCTGCTCCCCGCTGGGCCGCAGGATCATGTCCAGCGGCGGGGAGTCGGCGGTAAAGGTCATGGAGTCAAAGAGCTGCTCGGTGATGTCCTCCGGCTGCAGCTCCCCCCGGGCAGCCATGGAGGCGAGGGTTCTCGCCACCGAGACGATCTCATCCCGGCCGCCGTAGTTTATGGCGACGTTGAGGATGAGACCGGTGTTCTCCTTTGAAAACTCCTCTATCTCCTGCATGAGCTCCACGATATCGGGGGCGAGGCGCTCCCGCTCGCCGATAAAGTGGATGCGGATGTTGTCCTTTTTAAAGCCGAAGGCATCCTTGAGGTAGCGGCGCAAAAGATTCATTATGGACTCCACCTCACTCCTGTCCCTCTTCCAGTTCTCGGTGGAGAAGGCAAAGACGGTGAGAGCCTTTACGCCTATGGACTCGCAGTGGCGGGTTATCCTTCTAAAAACTTCCGCTCCCCGGGCGTGGCCCGAGGATCGCGGAAGTCGGTTGCGCTGGGCCCACCTGCCATTGCCGTCCATGATTATCCCGATGTGGGCCGGGATGCCGGTGCCGGCGGTGTTCTCAGTCATATTACATCTCCAAAAGCTCGTTTTCTTTGGCCTTGATCATCTCGTCCACCCGGGCGGTGTATTTGTCGGTGAGCTTCTGCATCTCGTTCTCCAGGTTTTTGCAGTCGTCCTCGGTGATCTCGCTGGCCTTCTTCTGGGCCTTGAAGGCGTCGATGGCGGTTCTGCGGATGGAGCGCACGGCGACCTTGGAGTCCTCGCCGTAGCCACGGACCTGCTTTGCCAGCTCCTTGCGGCGCTCCTCGGTGAGCTGGGGGAAGGCGAGGCGAATCACCCGGCCGTCGTTGGTGGGGTTGATGCCGAGGTCGGAGGTCTGGATGGCCTTTTCCACCTTTTTGATGAGGCTTGCCTCCCAGGGCTGTATGACCAGGATGCGGGCCTCCGCCACCGAAATCGACGCCACCTGGTTGATGGGGGTTTCGGTGCCGTAGTAGTCCACGGTTATCTTGTCGAGGACGGCGGGGTTGGCCCTGCCTGCCCTGACGGCGGCCAGGTCCTCTGCCAGCACCTTAAGGGTTTTTTCCATCTTGTCCGCATAGATTTTTACGTCGTCGTTCATGGATTAGACCTCCTCGATTATGGTACCGATTTTCTCTCCCTTTGCGGCCCTCACCACGTTCTGGGGGTCCGCAAGGTCGAACACGAGTATGGGGATGCCGTTGTCCCGGCACATGGTGGCGGCGGTGGAGTCTATGACCCCCAGACGGCCGCTCAGGACGTCCGAAAAGCGAATTGTGTCAAAGCGGTGGGCTTCCGGGTTCTTGTGGGGGTCGCTGTCGTACACCCCGTCCACCAGAGAGGCCTTGAAGATTATGTCGGCCCCTATCTCGGCGGCTCTCAGCGCCGCAGTGGTGTCGGTGGAGAAGAAGGGGCTGCCGGTGCCGCAGGCCAAAATTATAACCCTGCCCTTCTCCAGGTGGCGCACCGCCTTGTTGCGGATGTAGAGCTCAGCTATCTGCTGCATGGCGAGGGCGGTCTGGACCCGGACCTCCACCCCCAGCTTTTCGAGGCAGTCCGCCACGGCGAGGGAGTTCATGACGGTGGCCAGCATGCCGATGTGGTCGGCGCGAACATGGTCCATGCCGGCGTTCTCCCGGCCGCGCCAGTAATTGCCGCCGCCCACCACAACCGCAACCTCGCAGCCCAGGTCCCGCGTGTCCTTGATGGCGCGGCAGATGCTCTCGAGGGTTGGGTAGTGGATGCCAAAGCGGCCGTCCCCGGCCAGCGCTTCACCGGATATCTTAAGCAGGATACGCTTGTATTTTGTCATGGCTATTAACCTTCGGTGAATTGATTTAATCCTATTCTACAATAATGGGGTTTGGTTGTAAACAGAAAAAAGCCGCCCTCAGAAAATCCCGGCGCAAAACAAAAAAGGCAAAAAAGAGGAGCGCACCTTTTTTGGAGCGCTCCCCTGTTTACTTTTAAGAACCAACACGGGCCTCTGGTCACTTGACCATGGAAGCTACCTCGGAAGCGAAGTCATCCTCCCTCTTCTGCAGTCCTTCTCCCTTTTCATATCTCGCGAAGTCGAGCACCGCGATCTCGGCGCCCAGCTCCTTTGCCACCTGGGAGGTGTGCTGGCCAACCGACACCTTGTCGTCCTTTACGAAGGGCTGCTCAAGCAGGCAGACCTCCTTGTAGTACTTGTTGATGCGGCCCATCACCATCTTCTCGGCGATGTTGGCGGGCTTGCCCTCGTTGATGGCCTGCTGGGTGAGAATCTCCTTCTCCTTGTCCAGCTCCTCGGTGGGGACCTGGGACTTGTTGACATAGCTGGGGTTGGCAGCGGCTATCTGCATGGCCACGTCCTTGGCATAGGCCTGAAACTCGGGCTTTGCAAAGGTGGCGTCGTCGGTGTCGAACTTCACCACAACGGCGTGGGTGCCGCCGCCGTGTATGTAGGACACCAGCTTGCCCTCAAAGCGGCGGAAGCGGCGGACCTTGATGTTCTCGCCGATGGTGAGGATCTTGTCCCGAAGCTGCTCCTCGATGGTGTGCTCGCCGCTGCGGCAGGCAAGCAGCTCCTCCACCGAAGCGGGGTTCTGCCGGATTACGGTCTCGGCGCAGGTGTTGACAAAGTCGCGGAAGCTCTCGTTCTTGGCCACAAAGTCGGTCTCGGAGTTGACCTCGATGATGCAGCCGACGCTTCCGTCGATGACGGCGGTGACCATGCCCTCGGCAGCGATGCGGCCGGCCTTCTTGGCGGCGGCGGCAAGACCCTTCTCGCGGGGAAGGTCAACGGCCTTGTCAAAGTCGCCCCCGGCCTCGGTGAGGGCCTTCTTGCAGTCCATCATGCCAACGCCAGTGCGCTCGCGGAGAGTCTGTACATCCTTGGCGGTAAAAGCAGCCATTATATTAATCCTCCTGCTCTCTTTAATAAATTATTCGGCGTCCTCGGTCTCGGCGGCCTCGGCGTCCTGTTCCTCGGAAAAATGCTCGCCATGCTTGCCCTCCAGGCAGGCGTCGGCGATGGTGGCGGAGATGAGCCGGACGGCGCGGATGGCGTCGTCGTTGCCGGGGATGACATAGTCTATCTCGTCCGGGTCACAGTTGGTGTCAACGATGGCCACAATGGGGATGCCCAGCTTGCGGGCCTCGGAGACGGCGATGTGCTCCTTGCGGGAGTCGACTATAAAGAGGCAGCTGGGGAGCTTGCCCATGTCCTTGATGCCGCCGAGGAACTTCTCCAGCTTCTCGATCTCAAGCTCGTGCTTGATGACCTCCTTCTTGGGGAGCATCTCGAAGGTGCCGTCCTCGCGCATCTTCTTGAGCTGCTCAAGACGGGCCACGCGGCGCTGAATGGTGCGGAAGTTGGTGAGCATGCCGCCAAGCCAGCGGGCGTTTACAAAGTACATGCCGGCGCGGGTGGCCTCCTCGCGGATGGACTCCTGAGCCTGCTTTTTGGTGCCGACGAAGAGGACGCTGCCGCCGGCGGAGACGGTATCGCGGACGAAGTTGTAGGCCTCGTCGATCTTCTTGACCGTCTTCTGAAGGTCGATGCTGTAGATGCCGTTGCGCTCGGTGAAGATGTAGGAAGCCATCTTGGGGTTCCATCTCCTGGTCTGGTGGCCAAAGTGGACGCCCGCTTCGAGCAGCTGCTTCATGGATACTACTGACATTTTCTTTCTCCTTTTTTGTTTAATCCTCCGGGCGCTCCTCCCCGGCACCCCCTTGGGGCACGGGCCGGAGATTTAAGGCGTCCGTGTGAATTTCCGAGTTATTTTATCACATTAAACTCGGCAAGGCAAGCCCTGATTTGCCCGGCAGGGCCGGTTTTACACGCAAAGCTTGCGCTTTTTCCAGTGGTGTGGTGTTTCCGGCAGGGCCGCCTCCACCAGTATGATGTCCTCCCCGATGGTCCTTATCTGCTCCCACTCCACCACCACGTCCTCTCCCCTGCCGCCGAGGCCGAAGAGCCTCTGCTTGCCGAAGATGATGAGCCGGGTCACCTGGCGGGTGGTCTCGTCAAACTCCACGTCGTCGGCATAGCCAATGCGCTGGCCGTTAAGGACGTTTATTATCTCCTTGTCCCCCAGCTGCATGAAACTCAGCAAACCGCCGCCCCCTTATCTATTTCTACAAAATAGTATGCGGCGGAACTACAGTTGTTTCTTGAGCCGCTGCAGCGCCCCCTTTTCAAGGCGGCTCACCTGGGCCTGGCTGATGCCGATGCTCTTTGCCACCTCCACCTGGGTCCTGCCGAGGATGTAGCGCTCGCTCAGTATGCGCTTTTCTCTCGGGGAGAGCTCTGAGAGGGCCTTGCGGTAGGCAATCTCACAGAGCCAGTTCTCCTCCCCGTCGCCGTCGCCAATCTGGTCCATCACCAGCGATGCCTCGCTCCCCTCGCCGTAGACCGGCTCGTAGAGCGAGACCGGGTCCACCGCCGCCTCCAGCGCCTCCACCACCTCGCCCGGCTGCATGCCGATGGCGGCGGCAATCTCCGAGACGGCGGGTTCGGCGCCGTTTTGGTTCTGCAGCTGCTCCTTGGCCTGCATGGCCTTAAACGCGGTGTCCCGCAGCGAGCGGCTCACCCTTATTATGCCGGAGTCCCGAAGGTGGCGGCGTATCTCCCCAATTATCATGGGCACGGCATAGGTGGAGAACCTCACCCCGTGGGAGAGGTCGAAGTTGTCTATGGCCTTTATAAGGCCGATGCACCCCACCTGGAACAGGTCGTCCGCCGAGTCTCCCCGGCCGGAAAAGCGCTGTATTACGCTGAGTACCAGGCGGATGTTGCCGTTCACCAGGGCGTCCCTGGCGGAATGGTCTCCTGCCTTAGCCCTTATGAGCAGGGAGGTCTTTTCCGCCTCGCTGAGAAGCTTGAGCTCTGAGGTGTTTACCCCGCAAATTTCCACCTTGTTTTTCTGCATCAAATCATCCTTTCGGGATGATTATTGGCGCGCCCGCCGCCTTTTAAACGCGGCAGGGCAAAACCGGTGGACAAACAGGGCAAAATGGGCGATACTGTATGCAGTAGACTACCTGGAGGCGTAAGGCATGAAGAGCTTTGACGAGCGCATACGGGAAAACCTCTTTAGGCTCAGCGACACCGAGGACGACATAATCGAGTTCCTGCGGGCCAACCGGGAGCACCTGCCCACCATAAGGGAGCCCGCCCGGCAGCTGTACATACCCCCCAAC
>CALXAK010000143.1 GCA_944386255.1 uncultured Clostridia bacterium | reverse complement strand
GCCCTTGCAAGGTTCTTCATGACGTCCAGCACCTCCCCTATCATCTCGGGGTCGAGAGCGGAGGTGGGTTCGTCAAACAGCATGACCTCTGGGTCCATGGCGAGGGCCCGCGCAATGGCCACGCGCTGTTTCTGGCCGCCGGAGAGCTGGGCGGGATAAGCGTCCTTCTTGTCCAGCAGGCCCACCCGCTTTAGCAGCTCCTCGGCGTAATCGTCCGCCTTCTGCTGGTCGCGGCCCAGCACCAGCACCGGCGCCAGGGTTATGTTCTCCATGACGGTCATGTGAGGGAAGAGGTTAAAGTGCTGGAACACAAAGCCCATCTTGGCCCGGACCTTTTCCATCTGCTTCTTGTTGCGGGTGTTGAGCATCTCGCCGTCTACCGAGATGCTGCCCTTTTCGGGGATCTCGAGGCCGTTGATGCAGCGCAGCAGGGTGCTCTTGCCGGAACCGGAGGGTCCGATAACGCAGACTATCTCCCCCTTCTGCACGCTGAGGTCCACCCCGTCCACCGCCCTTACGGCGCCAAAGCTCTTGTGTATGTCTTTGAGGTCAATCACTTACAGCCAGCCTCCTCTCAATTTTGCGGGCAAAGGTGGAGATGGTGAGGGTGAGGGTGAGGTACACCACCGATGCGCAGAGCAGCGGAATGAGGTAGTTGTAGTACCGTCCGCCCAGGATCTCGGCGCTCTTGAGCAGCTCTATGGCGCCGATGTTGGAGATGAGTGAGGAGTCCTTTATGAGGGTTATGAACTCCGAAACCAGCGGCGGGACGATGCGCTTGAAGGACTGGGGCAGGATAATCCTTTTCATTATCATGCCGTGGGACATGCCGAGGGACTTGCCCGCCTCCCACTGGCCCTTGTCTATGGACTGGATGCCGGAGCGGATGAGCTCGGTGGAGTAGGCGCCGCTGTTGATGCTTATGGCGATGGTGCCGATGATGTAGGGGTTGGGCGAAAAGCCGACGCCGGTTATCATGCGCACAAGGGTCGGGAAACCGAGGAAGAACATGAGTATCTGCAGCAGCATTGGGGTGCCGCGGATTATCTCAACATAAACCGACGCTATGCCCCTTAGCAGGCGGCTGCCGGAGATCTTGCACATGGCCCCGATGATGCCGATGATGGTGCCGAAGATGAGCGCCACCACCGCTATTATCACCGAGTAACCGGCGGACTTGAGCATGAAGACTATGTTGTCCGGGGTTAGTATCTTTTCTATTATTGACATTATCTGCCCTTTCACGGCCGGATGACCGGAAAGCCCTTAAACCTTCCGGTCATCACTGGTGGATTTCGATTTAGCGGTGAGCCAGGCCTTAGTTGAGGCCGTAGTTCGTCTTGTAGGTGTTGTAATCGTCGGAGGCCACAAACTCTGCAATGGCGGCGTTGATGGCGTCCATGAGGGCGGTGTTGTCGTTCTCGGTGATGATGGAGACCTCCTCGTCGATGAGCTTCTCATCCAGGACCCTGAAGTCATCCGGGGCGCCGTACTCGAGGGCTTCCGCTTCGTCGCAGGCCACGGCGGCAAGGGCGGCGTTCGTGAGGATCTCAAACATCTGGATGTAGTCGCCCATGGAGGTGCAGTTGGCGCCGGCCTCGAGAGCGGCCTTCTCACAGGTGGTGCCGGAACCGGCGCCCACCGTCTTGCCGGAGATGTCGGCGATGGTCTCAATGTCGCTGTCGGCCTGGACAACTATGCACTGAGCGCTCTTGAGGTAGTAGTCGGAGAAGAGCACGTCCCTCTCGGGGTCGTAGGTGAAGCAGGAGACGCCGATGTCAACCTGGCCGACCTGCACGGCGGAGACGATGGTGCTGAAGTCCATGGGAACCCACTCAACAGTGAGGTTGGTGCCGTTCTGCTGGTTCATGATTTCAACGATCTTGGTGGCAGCGTCCACGTCGAAGCCGGTGATGTTGCCCTCTTCGTCGTAGTACTCATAGGGGGGATAGTCGGGGGACACGCCGATGACGATCTTGTCGGCGTTCTGCAGGTCCGCAATGAAGGCGGGGGTGTTGGACTCCTCGGAGCCGTTGGATTCTCCGTTTTCATCGGGGTTGGAATTGGCGTTGTCGCCGCCGCCGCAGGCTACCATGGAGAACACGAGGGCCAGGGCGAGAATGAGAGCGAGCAGTTTCTTCATCATTTTTCTCCTAAATTAAGTTTTTTAAAATGTAGTGATGGCAAAGCCATCGAAGGAATACTTTTTAAGTCCCTTGCTGTCAACGGCGTAGGGCAGAGTCCCCGCCTCAATGCCGTCGAAGGCGTCCGCAATGGCGGTGAGCATGGAGCCCGGCCTCAGGGGCTCGTTGTGAGAGCAGATTATGGTGTAGCCCGAGTATGCGTCCGCCACGCGGCGCATGGTTCGTCGGTAGGTCCCCTGCTCCGACATCATGCCGTCGGGGGCGCTGAGGTGCGCGTACATGGTGGCGGGATAGACCGTATCCCCGGTGAAGAGAAGGTGGTTGCCGTCGTCCGCCAGCATAAGGCTGTCGGGGGAATGGCCCGGGGTGGAGATGACCTTTAGGGTTCTGCCGCCAAGGTCGAACTCGTGGCCCTCTTTAATGAAATGCCAGTGGGGGGCGGGCTTTATGTGGTAGGTCTCTGGGTCAAATCCCTCGGGATAGGGGCCCACGGTGGAGTCCCCCACCAGGTTCTTCTTGACCTCGTCGTGGGTAAGGCCGTTTGCCATGCGGTGGCGGGAGGGCTCGGTGTCCAGGACGTAACCCTCCTGGAACTCCCAGTTGCCGCCGATGTGGTCGAAGTGGCTGTGGGTGTTTACCACCATCACCGGCAGACCGGTGAGCGACTCCACCATGGGGCGTATGGGCTTAAAACCCATGCCGGTGTCCACCATCAGCGCCTTCTTTTCACCCAGCACCAGGAAGGAGATTACCTCCTGGAAGTGGCGGGGCTCATATATGGCGTAAATCTGGTTGGGCAGCTTGTAGGCCGCGTACCAGCCGTCGTCCGCCACCTTCTCGAGGGTGGCGTACTGGGGTCTCGGAAGGGCGGTGTACCAGGCCTTGGGCTGGACCGCATCCTCTATAATCTCCGGCATCGAATCACCTGCTTGCATATTTATTCGTTTCAATGTGCATATTATGCAACTTCGCGTCGGCATTGTCAATGGCGTTTGTGAAATTTATGCGATATGACATAATGTAGTTGTCAGATATTAAAATTCTGTATATATTTAACATTATTTTGGCCAACATCGGGGTTTACGGACTGTCTTGCACCAATTTGTTCTGCAAAAAACGCCGGAAAACCGCAGCGCAGATTTCCCTGCCGGCAAAGCAGTATTCAACATACAGATGTATATTCATGCTCAAACCCAGCCATCTTCGGGTCGGTTTCAGGGCCTATTGATTGTTAAAGAGAATAATACTATTATTTTAGTAGAGTTACAGTATCCCGTTTTGCAGCGAGAGGTGTTATGCAGAAAAAACGCAAACCGCGAAAGAGCGCAGGACCACTATTTACAATGCTGATGGTGCTGTTTGGGGCGATGTTCCTTTTCAGCGCCTACAAGGTCGGGTCCATTCTTCTGGAGTACCGGGCCGGGTCCAGCGGTTACGAGACCATTCGGGGGGAGGTCATGGCCAAGGACCCCCGC
>CALXAK010000142.1 GCA_944386255.1 uncultured Clostridia bacterium | reverse complement strand
CCAATGCAGACCGGCTTTTCACTGGGCGGCTCCAGCACCCCGGCAATCACCGCCCCGGCGCCGATGTGGCAGCCGCCGCCAATCTGTGCCCTCGCGCCCACCACCGCATTCATGTCCACCATGCTCCCGGGGCCCACCGAGGCGCCGCAGTTGATAACGGCCCCCATCATTATCACCGCTCCCTTGCCTATGGCCGCCCCCTGCCTTATTATCGCCCCCGGCTCCACACGGGCCTCCAGCCGGGAGATGTCCAGAAGCGGCAGGGCAGAGTTCCTGGCAAGGACCTCAATATAAACCTCCTCTATCTGCCCGGCGCCCCTTTCCAGCGCCGGCAGCAGCTTTTCAAGGTCGCCGATTACGACCCGGTGGCCGGGTCCCAGCACCAGCGCGTCCCCAAAGTCAACGGGGGTTCGCTCCTTTACAATAACCGCCGCGGGGGTGGTTTTGGGGGAGGACGCAATCATCTCAATCAGCTGTTCAGTGGTCAATTCCAATTCCCTCCAGAATAAGCTGTTCCGCCGAGTATAGCCCCGGCCCTTTCCCCATCAGCCGCTGGGCGCATTTTATCGCCCCCAGGGCGAACACCCGGCGCTGAAACACCTGGTGGCTCACCTCCAGGCTCTCCCCCTGGCCCAGCCACATCACCCTGTGGCAGCCGGGGGAACTGCCGCCCCTTATGGAGTGCACCCCTATTTCGCCCGGGCCCCGCAGCGCCATGCCCTGCCTGCCAAAGCTCACCGGCCGCCTCCCGGCCGGGTCCACCGCCTCCAGCAGCATCTGGGCGGTGCCGCTGGGTGAGTCCAGCTTCCCGCCGTGGTGCATCTCAAGAATCTCTATGTCAAACCCCGGCAGCGCCAGCGCAAGCCTCCGGCAGAGCTGCCGCATCACCGCCATGGCGGGTGAAAAGTTGGAGCTTATCACCACCGGCGCCCTCTCCCCAAGCGCCCGCGCTTCGGCGAGCTGGGCGGGGGAGAAGCCGGTGGTGCCGCATACCAGCGCCGCGCCGGTGCGCTCAATATACTCCCTTATCGCCTCCAGCGACCGGGGATGGGAGAAGTCGAAGAGGCAGTCGCACCGGCCGAGGCGGCGCAGCTGCTGCAGGCGGCCCTTCCCAAGGCAGAACTCCAGCTCCATGCCTACCACTGCCTCAATCTCCCGGCACACGGCCCTGCCCATCCTGCCGTCCCCAATCACTCCGCAGCGCAAATTATCCCCCCGGCGCTCTCTGTTTACTGATAATAATATTCCCCGACTCCACCGGGGATTACAGGCAACCGGTCGCCGGATGGCAAATATACATTTACGGGTGATTGATGTGGACTATGTAGTTGAGCTGCGCCGGGAGCTGCACCGCGTACCCGAGCTGGACGACCGGCTGCCAAAAACCTGCGGCGTGGTGCGGCGGGAGCTGATGGCCATGGACCTTAACCCGCTCGAGCCCTTTGAGGGCTGCATTGTAGCCAGGGTGGGCGGCGGGGGAGGGCCCGCCGTGGCCTTCCGGGCGGATATGGACGCCCTGCCTGTGGAGGAGCGGACCGGCCTTCCATTCCGCTCGTTGCATGAGGGCCGAATGCACGCCTGCGGCCATGACGGCCACACCGCCATGCTGCTGGGCCTTGCGAGGCTGCTGACGGAGGGGTGGCTCCGGCCGCCGGGGGACGTGCTGCTCATCTTCCAGCCATCGGAGGAGACCGGCGGCGGAGCAAAAAGGGTGCTGGAGAGCGGGGTCCTGGACGGCGCCGGCCTGAGGGCGGTTTTCGGCCTGCACCTCTGGCCGGACATGCCGGCGGGAGCCGCCGCCAGCTGTCCCGGGATGATCATGGCGGGTTCGGCGCGGCTTGAGGCCGGGTTTTTCGGGCGGTCCGCCCATGCGGCCTCCCAGCAGAGCGGGGCCGACGCCATGGCGGCCGCCGTGAGGTTCCTTGCCGAGGTCTACCGCCGGCGGGGGGAGGACTGCGGCGTGGTAAATGTCGGCAGACTTATCTGCGGCAGCGCCGAAAACCTGGTGGCGGACCGCTCACAGCTGTTCGGCACGGTGAGGTACCTCAAAAGGCAGCAGCTGGAGCGCGCACGGGAGCTGCTCAAGAGCGCCGCGGCGGCGGCAGAGGAGGGCGGGTGCCGGGCGCAGCTGCAGCTCAAGGAGGGCTACCCCCCGCTTCAAAACCACCCGGGACTTCTGCAAAAAGCAAAAAAGGCCCTGGGAGAGAGCCTTTTTCCCGGCGCAAAGCCCAGCTTTGCCACCGAGGATTTTGCGTTCTACTCTGCAGCGGCCCCTTCGCTTTTTATACGCCTTGGCACCGGCATGCATCGCCAGCTGCATAGCCCTGACTTTGACTTTGACGAAAAAGCGCTGCCGGCAGGCGTTAAGCTGCTGGCAGCGCTGGCGGAACTCGAGCTGTAGTCAGCCCCTGAGAGAGCTCACAAAGCGCCCTATGCGCCGTATGCCCTCCCGGAGCTCCCGCTCGCTCACACAGTAACAGATTCGGATGTACCCCTCGGTCCCAAAGCAGGACCCGGGCACCGCGGCCACCCCGGCCTCGGTTATCATCCGGCGGCAGAACTCCTCCGAGCTCATGCCGAACTCGCTTATGTTGGGGAAGAGGTAGAAGGCTCCGTCCGGGCGGGGCGCCTTAAGGCCTATCTCCTCCAGCATGGCGAGGGCCATGTCCCGTCGGCGGTGGTAGCTCTCGACCATATACGAGGTGTCGGTGGAGAGCGCCTTCACGCAGGCCGCCTGGGAGAAGGTGCTCACGCAGGACACGGTGCACTGGGCAAGCTGGGAAAGCCGCTCCAGCACCGGCCTGTCGGCCAGCAGGTAGCCCACCCTCCAGCCGGTCATGGCGTAAGGCTTGGAGAAGCTCTGCACCACTATTAGCCGGTCCCGAAGCTCCCGGAAGAGGGCTATGTCGAAGTAGCTGCCCTCCTCATACACCAGCTCACGGTACACATCGTCCGTCACCACAAAAAGGTCGTGGCGCAGCGCCGTGTCCCGCACCGCCTCTATGCTCCGGCGGTCAAGGGAGCAGCCGGTGGGGTTGTTGGGGGTGTTTATGAGTATGCCCTTGGTCCTCGGGGTCACCAGCGCCTCCAGCCGCTCCGGGTCTATCTGGAAGCCGGTGGAGGAGATGTCCAGCGGTATGAATTTCCCGCAGCAGGAGGACACAATGGTCTCGTAGAGGTTAAAGGCGGGGGTGGGCACAATGAGCTCGTCCCCGGGGTCCAGCATCCCCTTGAGGGCGGTGTAGAGCGCACCGGAGGCGCCGATGGTCACCAGCACCTCCTCGGGGGTGTAGTCAAGGCCCCGGTGGCGCTTTTCGTAGTCGGATATCGCCTCCCGCAGCTCCAGGGTGCCGTTGTTCTCTGCATAGGAGGTGAGCCCGGCGTCAAGGGCGTCCTTGGCGGCCTGCTTTATCACCTCGGGGGTGTCAAAGTCCGGCTGCCCAATCGTGAGTGAGATGCAACCGGGAGTGCTGCGGGCAAGAGCGCCAAAGCTGCGTATGGGGGAGGGCTTTATGCCCTCCAGCGAGCGGCTGAGTCGGTCAATCATTCTTTACCTCCGTTGTGCCGGCGGCCATTAAGGGCGCCATTTATTTAAATTGCGCAGCGCGCTGTTGAGCGGTTGACATCCGGGCGGAGATTTATTATAATAATCTCTGCCAATACGCATGGAGAGATGGTCGAGCTGGTCTAAGGCACCGGTCTTGAAAACCGGCGAATCGCAAGATTCCGTGGGTTCGAATCCCACTCTCTCCGCCACAACTATTATAATACAAAAAGTCAACCGACTTTGACCAACTCTGGAGAAGTACTCAAGTGGCCGAAGAGGCGCCCCTGCTAAGGGCGTAGGGTGGGTAACTGCCGCGAGGGTTCAAATCCCTCCTTCTCCGCCAGGCCGGAGCAAGCGATACTTCGCTTGCTCCGGCTTTTTTAAAAGCCGTGGACCCGGCGCCTTTGTCTGCGGACCCTGCCCCGCCCCAAAGAATGCACCCGCTCCTCGGAGCTGCATCAAATATAAACCAAATCAAACGGCCGCAAGGTCCAGCGGCCGGGGGAGAGACAATGACTCAGAGAAAAGGGCACCCGGAGCGAAGAACCGAGTTTCTCGAAACCTGCTTTAACACCTTTTGTGAGAACGGGCTCGAGAACACCGGTCTTAAGATGCTGGCGGATGCCTGCGGGGTGACAAACGGCAACCTCGTCTACTACTTTGAGACCAAGGACAACATAGTAATCCAGTCCACCGCCTACTGCATGGCGAAGGTGGAGGACGACTTTATGGCCAAAGCCCCCACGAGCTTTGAGGACATAGAGCGCTTCCTGCAGGAGATGCCCAGGCTCACCGCCAAACTGCACGGAAAGAAGTACCGCTTCATGTACCAGGTCTACTCCAGCCCCAAGTTTCACGACCAGGGCAAGGAGTTTTTCCGCGGGGTGAAGATCCGCTACCGCAGGTACTCCGAGCTGCTCTCGCAAAAGCTCAACATGCCCCCGGACTTTATTCAGGGCATGATCTACATGTTTGTTAGGGCCTGCGTGCACTATGCCATGTTTGAGGACGAGGAGTACCTGGAGTGCCAGCTCAACGCCATCCGGCTCTCTCTGAAGGCGGTTTCCAGCACAGTTTTTGCCAAAAACAGCTGACTGCTGGGGAGGGGACGCAAAACCAGCTTCAAATTTAAGATCGTCCGCTCCTGCTGGCACTGCATTTCGTGGCCGGCCGGAGCGGGCGCTTTTCTGCGATTTGGAGGTCCTGTTTTGGCGCACACCGTCGGCGCAGGCCGTAATGCTGGCTTTATAAGCTCATAATGCTTTATATTAAAAAAATAGAGCAAATATTGTATATTTAAAATGTTGCTAGATGATTTTGCCCGCAGTTTTTATAAGCAATGGATGTTTTTTTGAGGAGGCTAACTTGAAGAGAAGAGGATTAGTGGTGCTGGCTTTACTGACGGCTATGCTCAGCGTCTTGCTGGCAGGCACCGCCTTGGCTGGCCCGGCGGCAGAGAGCTACGAAATCTACGTTTCAGGCGTGCAGGTGACGTCGGAGAACAGGAACGATGTTCTGCGGGATGGAGGGACGGTATCCTACGATCCGCAGTCCGGTCGGCTCACTCTCAGCGGAGCCAACATAAGCACCGGCTATCTTTCCGGCAACACCTACGCCGGTATTGCTGTGACGGGTTTTGATACGCCCATCACCATCTGCTGCGAGGGCGGCAACAGCATATCCATCAACTCGTCCGAGCTGGTGGCGGCTGGAATCTATTCACTTGGTGGGAATATAACCTTTGAGGGCTCCGGCAGCCTGTCTGTTTCCGCCGTAAACTCCGCCGGCCGCCTTTCCCGCGCTGTGTACCCGCTTGTGGGCAGCGTCATCGTCAACAGCGGCAGCTACAGCTTCTCCGCCAGCGGTGGGGAGAGCTACGGCATCGGCATTGATAACACGGGTACATATTCTCTGACCGTCAATGGCGGTTCGCTCATCCTCTCGGGTGATACATGCGCCACCCGCGCCGTGCCGGACATTGCCGCCTACTCGGGCGCCGAAATAAAGGCAAGCTGGAACGCCGACGGCTCGAACCTCGGCGAATACAACAGCGGCATGTACAACTATTACAAATACATAGTTGTTGGAGTTCCCGAGCCGCCGGAGTATGATG
>CALXAK010000141.1 GCA_944386255.1 uncultured Clostridia bacterium | reverse complement strand
CTCTGGGGGTGAGCTACGTTGAATACGCCGTCACTCTGGAGCCGCTGGTGACGCTGGGGCTTGCGGCCGGCATCGTCATGATGGTAAAGAGCCGCGGCCAGGACCTCTTCGCCTCCCTGGTGGCGGGGGGCAGCCTCTGCGGGATGGTGCTGGTGGTGGTCTTTAAACAGATGGGCTCCAGCGAGTGGTACTTCCTCATAACCATGTACTGGTTCTCGGCGGTGCTGCTGGCGCTGGCACTCTGCCGGTTGGGCCGGGCGGGCAGAAGGAAGCTCCTTGCCGCCGTCTCATCGGCGCTTGCGGCGCTCTGGGTGTTCTTCGGGGCAACGGTAAATCTCCCCTCCCTTGCGGCCGGGATCGGGCAGTCAATAAAGTACTCCTACTACAACCCCCACAAGCTGGTGGGGCAGCAGGAGATGGCGGCCGACCCAAAGCGCCTCACCTGCCTATCCCCGGGGGAGTACGAGGGCTATATCTACATCCGGGACAACCTCCCCGCCGACGCGGTAATATGCGACTACCGCTACAGCCTCAGCAACAAGTTCTTCCTGGGCTCCGCCTTCTCGGAGCACCGGTTCTTCCTGGAGGGATGGGGCTATGTGACCATGGAGGACACCAACGACAACAAGTACGAAAAGGGCCAGCGGCACAACTCGCTCTGCGGCCTGTATGAACAGCAGGACGAGGGGTTCATCCCGCTGCTCAAGAGCTACGGCTGCACCCACATTGTGGTGAGCGAGATACTGAACCCCGGCTGGGAGCTGAGCTCTCAGTGGGCGGAGCTGCTGTTCCGGAACGACGAGATAAGCGTATACCGAATAATCTGACGACAGAAGGAGGCCGCCATGGGAAGGTACATACTGGCCCTCGACCAGGGCACCACCAGTTCCAGAGCCATACTCTTCGACCGCCAGCGCCGCCCGGTGGGGGTGGCCCAGCGGGAGTTCACCCAGATATACCCCCGGGAGGGGTGGGTGGAGCAGGACGCCACCGAGATCTGGGCCACCCAGTACGGGGTGATGCGGGAGGTGATAGCCAAGTGCGGGGCGGACCACGACGAGATCGAGGCGATCGGCATCACCAATCAGCGGGAGACGGTGGTGGTGTGGGACAAAAGCACCGGGGAGCCTGTCTGCAACGCCATAGTCTGGCAGTGCCGTCGCACCGCCGCAATCTGCGAGCAGCTGCGGCAGCGGGGGCTGGAGGGCTATATAAGAGACACCACCGGCCTTATAATAGACGCCTACTTCTCCGGCACCAAGATAAAGTGGATACTGGACAACATCCCGGGGGCGAGGGAGCGGGCGGAGAGGGGCGAGCTGCTGGCCGGGACCGTAGACAGCTGGCTCATCTGGAAGCTCACCGACGGGCGGGTCCACGCCACCGACCGCACCAACGCCGCCAGGACCATGCTGTTCGACATACACCGCATGTGCTGGGACGAGACCCTCTGCAGGGAGCTGGGTGTGCCTGCCTGCATGCTGCCCCGGGTGCTCTCCAGCAGCGAAAACTTCGGCAGCGCAGTGATAAACGGCAGGAAGGTGCCCATCTGCGGGGTGGCCGGGGACCAGCAGGCCGCCCTCTTCGGCCAGCGCTGCTTTGCGATCGGGGATGTCAAGAACACCTACGGCACCGGCTGCTTCCTGCTGGTGAACACCGGGAGTGAACCGGTGGCCAGCCGAAACGGCCTTATCACCACCATGGCCGCCAGCGGCCCCGAGAGCTGCCAGTACGCCCTGGAGGGGAGCGTGTTTGTAGCGGGTGCGGCGGTTCAGTGGCTGCGGGACGAGCTGGGCCTTGTGCGCAACGCCGCCGAGACCGAGGAGATAGCCCGCCGGGTGCCGGACACCGCCGGGGTCTACCTGGTGCCGGCCTTTACAGGGCTCGGAGCCCCCTACTGGGACATGTACGCCCGGGGCACCATTGTAGGCATAACCAGAGGCGCCGGACGGGACCACATTGTGCGGGCGGTGCTGGAGTCCATTGCCTACCAGACCGACGCGGTGCTGGCCGCCATGCAGCAGGACATGGGCCACCCCATAAGCGCCCTGCGGGTGGACGGCGGGGCCAGCGCCAACGGCTTTCTCATGCAGTTCCAGGCGGACCTCTCCGGCTGCCGGGTGGTGCGCCCGGCCATGCTGGAGTCCACCGCCCTCGGGGCGGCGCTGCTGGCGGGGCTCGCCTGCAGGTTCTGGGAATACGAGGAGCTGCAGCAGCCGGAGCCGGGGGAGACGGTGTTCCTGCCCGGAATATCCGAGCAGCAGCGGCAGGCGCTGCGCCGAGGCTTTGCCAGGGCGGTGGAGCGCTCGCTGGGCTGGGCAGAGGAATAGCCCCAGAGAAAAAAGAGCCCCCCGGGGGGCTCTTTTTTTTATGCGCAGGCCGGGCCTTAACGGTCCAGCTCCAGCAGCAGCCGGACCTCGGCGCCGAAGCTGCCGTCCCGGTAGCGCACCGCCCGGGGGATGTACCCCACCCGCCGGTAGCCGAGGCTCTCGTAGAGGGCGAGGGCGGAGCGGTTCTGCAGCGCGCAGGTGAGCTCCAGCTGCAGCACCCCGCTGTCGGCGGCGCTCCGGGCCAGAGCGTTCATGAGCCCCCTGCCGAGCCCGAGGCCCCAGCAGCAGCGCAGCACCGCCACACCAGCCTCCGCCCGGTGGCGGTACTTCTCCCGGGAACTCACCCGGGACCAGCCGGCGCTGGCCACTATCCGCCCCTCCAGCTCCGCCACCAGCCATAGGAGGTTGCCGGAGCCCAGTGCGGAGCGGATTATCTCCCGCTCCCGGCGAAGGGTGAGGTCGAACTCACCCGGCTCCCGCAGCATGTAGGGGGTCTCGCTGTCGATGCGCCGTACAAACTCCATGAGCTCCGGCGCGTCCCCCAGCCTCGGCCGGCGCAGAAGGGCGGATCTGCCGTCCTTCAGCTCGAGTGTATTCAAAATGGGCTGCACCTCTTTTCGCTGTTCTGGGCCGCCATGGCGCCTTAAAAGGATTCTACCACACTCCCCGGCGGTTTGCACCCCGCGTCCCCGGCAGGCGGAATAATGGGGCCGCGGCGGCAGATAATAATATAGCCCACAGGGCAAATTTTGAGTTTAAGCGGGTGACCAGCATGAACAG
>CALXAK010000140.1 GCA_944386255.1 uncultured Clostridia bacterium | reverse complement strand
TGAGCGTGGTGGCCGCCGGGCACTTTGAAACCGAAAACCCGTCGGTCCCCGCGCTGCTCTCGGCGGTGCAGGCGGCGCTGGGCCCCCGGGCGGAGTGCCTCATCTGCGAGGGGGCCAAAGCGCCCTTCAGGCCGGTTTAGGAGGTAAAAGGCGATGGCACTTGACGCCGCAATGCTCCGGGTTACCGCCCTGGAGCTGCAAAGAGCGCTGGAGGGCGCCCGGGTGGACAAGCTCTACATGCCCGCGAGGGACGAGGCGCTGCTGCTCATGCGCACCCCCGAGGGCCAGAAAAAGCTGCTCATCTCCACCCGCCCCGGCTCGGCGAGGATACATATAACCTCGGCGGAGCTGGAGTACCCGGCGGTCCCCCCCGCCTTCTGCATGCTGCTGCGCAAGCACCTTCTGGGCGGAAGGCTCCGGGAGATAGCCTGCGCCGACAGCGAAAGGGTGATGTTCCTCACCTTCGACACCATAAACGAGCTGGGGGACCGCACCAGCATAAGGCTTTCGGTGGAGCTGATGGGCCGCTACTCCAACCTTGTGATAATCGGGGCGGACGGCCGGGTGATAGACGCCCTCAAGCGCATTGACGATGAGATGTCCCCGCTGCGGCAGCTGCTGCCGGGGGTCCCCTTCACCCTGCCCCCCGCCCAGGAAGGGCGGCTGCCCCTCTTCTCCACCCCGGCTTGGGAGATAGCCGCCGCGGCGGCGAGGCTCTCAAAGCCCCTCTCCTCGGCGCTGCTCTCCACCGTGGCGGGGGCGGGGCCCGCCCTCTGCCGGGAGATGGCCGCAAGGTGCTGCCCCGGCGACCCGGAGGCGGACACCCTCTCCCCGGAGCAGCTGGCGGGTCTTGCAGACTGCATAGCCGCCGTGACCGCTGCCGCCGACCGGGGAGGCGAGCTTTTCAACATCGTCTACGACGGGGAGAAGCCGGTGGAGTTCTCCTTTCTGCCCCTCACCCAGTACGGGGGGCTGCGGCGGGAGGAGTTTGCCACCGCCGGGGAGCTGTTTGACTGCTACTACGGCCAGCGGGACCTGGAGGAGCGCAAGAAGGCCCGCTCCCACGACCTCAAGCGCCAGGTTAACACCCTGCTGGAGCGGGCGCGCAGAAGGCAGCAGAGCAGGACCGCCGAGCTGGGCGACTCGGGCAAGGCCGCCGAGAGGAAGCTGTTCGGCGAGCTGCTCACCGCCTACCCCGGTAGCGCCCGCCGCGGTGACAAAAGTGTGCAGCTGCTAAACTACTACACCGGGGAGCAGCTGGAGATTCCCCTTGACCCCCGGCTGGACCAGAACGCCAACGCCCAGCGCTACTTTAAGGAGTACCGCAAGCTCACCACCGCCAAGAAAATGCTGGAAAAGCTGGTGGCGGAAGGGGCACAGGAGATAGAGTACCTCAGCTCGGTGCTGTACGAGATCGACTCCGCAAAAAGCGAGGAGGACTTTATCTGGATACGGCGGGAGCTGCGGGAGGCGGGCTACCTCAAGGCCTACCGCCTGCCCCAGGGCAGGGTGAAGAAGCCGGAGCAGGTGATAACCTACCGCTCCAGCGAGGGCTGCAAAATACTGGTGGGCCGCAACAACGCCGCCAACGACCGGCTGACCCTCAAGACCGCCGACCGGTTCGACATCTGGTTCCACGTAAAGGACGCCCCCGGCAGCCATGTGGTGCTCTGCTGCGAGGGCGGGACCCCCGGCGACCAAAGCCTCACCGAGGCGGCGGTGCTGGCCGCCACCCACAGCAGCCTCAGCGGCGGCGGCATGGTGGCGGTGGACTACACCCAGGTGCGCAACGTGAAAAAGGCCCCCGGCGCCAAGGCCGGGATGGTGCTGTATGTAAACTACCACACCGCCTTTGTAAAGCCCGACCCCGCCCTCGCGGCGGCGCTGCGGGAGTCAAAGCCGGAGAGGACGGTCTGAGAGCACAGAAAAAGGCTCCGCTCAACTGGGCGGAGCCTTTTTGCTGCGCAGAAGCTCTGAAAGGGCGGCAGCGGTTTTCCGAACCCACCCCCAGAACCACCTTGCGCCGCGGCCGGCAGCCCGGGCGGCGGTCGAGAGGCCGCGCCAAACAGTCCGGGCGGCAATAGAAATCCCTCGTCCGGTGGCCCGGGCGGCAACGGAAATGCCATGACCAATAGTTTTGGCGGCGACAACGATGCCGTGTCCAATGGTTCGGGCGGCAACAGCAATGCCGTGACCGGTGGCCCTGGCGGCAACGGAAATACCGTGGCCAACGGCTCTGGCGGCCCGGCCGAGCGCCACAAAGGGCCACAGCAGCGCCCTGAGGAGATGGGAGGGCTTTTTCGCGGGCTGCTCCGGCCGCTCCTCGCGGCTGAGGGCCAGCTTCTCCCCCGGCTCCGGCGCCGTCTTTGCCGGGGGCGCCCCGGTGCTCCCGGGGGACTCTTCCGGCTGCGGCTGCGGGCGCTGGGGGAAGGGCCGCTCCTGCCGGGTTGGCGCCTCCGGCCCCGGCAGGTCGGGGAAGCTCCGCGCCCCCTCCCCTGCCCCGGCGGGCGGGGCGGAGGGCTCCCAGATGTATGGCTCCGGAACCCCCCAGGGCTCCGGCTGCCAGGCGGGCGGGTAGAGGGGCGGCAGAGGCTGACCGGCGGCGGGGGTCTGGGGTTCGGCCGCCTTCGGGCAGGCAACAGGCTCCGGGACTGCCTGGGGCTCGGGGAGGACCACCGGTTCCGGAGCTGCCTGCAGCCCGGGGAGGGGTATGGGCTCCGGGGCTGCCTTGGCCCCGGCGGCGCTCTCCTGCCGCTGGGCGGCTTCGGCGGCGGGCTCCGCCTCTTCCTCCTCCTCCTGCTGCAGCCAGAGGTCCCTCGCTCTCGCCGGCAGCACCAGGAACACATGGCACATAAACCTCAGCGCCAGCTGAAACAGCAGCATCAGCAGCGCCGGGCCTATCCACCTGCCGGAGCATATCTCCATGAA
>CALXAK010000139.1 GCA_944386255.1 uncultured Clostridia bacterium | reverse complement strand
ACCTCCACCACCAGCTTACGGCCGGAGTTGTCTATCTCGATGGCGTTGCGCAGCGCCGGCAGCTGGCCGTCCTCAAAGCGGATGTCCAGCACCGGCCCTATCACCTGGGCCACCGTTCCCACATTTTTATGCGACATGGTCCTCAATTCTCCTTAAAATAGAGTGCCGTGGTCCGGGCCGTCAGCCTTCGCCGCCCGCCACAATCTCGGTAATCTCCTGGGTTATGGCGGCCTGGCGCGCCCGGTTGTAGTTAAGGCTCAGGGCCTCTATCATCTCGCCCGCGTTCTTGCTGGCGGCGTCCATGGCGGTGCGCCTGGCCCCCAGCTCGCTGGCCACGCTCTCGCAGAGCGCCCCGTAGAGCAGCCCCGCCAGATACTCCGGTACAATGGCGTTGTACACCTCTTCGCAGTTTGGCTCGTAGAGGGTCAGCTGCTTCGGCGCCCCTCCCCGCTCCCGCACCGGGGCGGTAATGGGCAGCAGCCGCAGCACCGCCGGGCTCTGGGTGAGCATGGAGACGAAGTTGGTGTAGACCACCAGCACCTCGTCAAAGCTCCCGGCGAGGTAGCCCTCGGCCAGCAGCTTGGCCATGGCGAAGCACTCGCTCACCCCCACCTCCTCCGCCAGGGCAAAGTCCCGGCTGAGTATCTCGTCCCCCCGGCGCTGAAACTGCTCGAGGGCCTTCTTGCCCACCGGCAGTATGCAGCGGGGCCGGTCCTGCATGTGGGCGGCGGCGGTCTTGAAGATGTTGGAGTTGTAGCCCCCCGCGAGACCTCTGTCCCCGGCTATCACCACATAGCAGCTCCGGCCCACCGGCCGGGCGGTGATGAAGGGGGAGGAGAGGTCGGTGTTGTTCTCGGCGATGTCCGCGAGGGTGCTGTGCATCAGCTCAAAGCAGGGGCGGCTGTTCTCCACCCGCTGCTTTGCGCGCCGCAGCTTGGAGGAGGCCACCAGCTCCATGGCCTTGGTTATCTGCATGGTGCTCTCCACGCTCTTTATGCGCAGTTTTATGTCCTTCATGGACCCTGCCATGGTAAGCCCTCCCTTCCGCCGTTAATGGGCGCGCTCAAAGTCCCGGGTGTAGCTCTCGAGGGCGACCTTGAGCTGCTCCTCCGCCTGCTGGTCCAGCTGCCCGGTCTGCCGTATGGCCTGCAGCAGCTCCGCGGCGGAGGAGTCCAGGTACTCATAGAGCCCCTTCTCATACTCCTTCACCTGCTCGAGGGCCACATTCTGCAGGTAGCGGTTGGTGACGGCGTAGATTATACAGACCTGCTTCTCCACCGGCACCGGGGAGTTCCGGTCCTGCTTGAGCACCTCCACGATCCTCTGGCCCTGGGCCAGGCGGAACTTGGTGTCCTCGTCGAGGTCGCTGCCGAACTGGGCAAAGCTCTGCAGCTCCAGGTACTGGCTGTAGATGAGCTTGAGGGTGCCGGACACCTTCTTCATGGCCTTTATCTGGGCGTTGCCGCCCACACGGGACACCGAGATGCCCGGGTTCACCGCCGGCATCACCCCGGAGTGGAACAGCGCGCTCTCCAGGAATATCTGCCCGTCGGTGATGGAGATGACGTTGGTGGGGATGTAGGCCGACACGTCCCCCGCCTGAGTCTCAATTATGGGCAGTGCGGTGAGGCTGCCGCCCCCCAGCTGGTCGCTCATGCGGGCGGCCCGCTCCAGCAGGCGGCTGTGCAGGTAGAAGACGTCTCCGGGGTAGGCCTCGCGGCCGGGGGGCCTGCGGATGAGCAGGCTCAGCGCCCTGTAGGCCACCGCGTGCTTGGAGAGGTCGTAGTATATCACCAGCACGTCCTTGCCCTTCTGCATGAAGTACTCGCCCATGGCGCAGCCGGCGTAGGGGGCAATGTACTGCACCGGCGCGAGCTCGCTGGCGGTGGCGCTGACCACAATGGTGTAGTCCATGGCGCCGCCCCGCTCCAGGGTGTCCACCAGCTGGGCCACGGTGCTCTGCTTCTGGCCGATGGCCACATAAATGCAGATCACCCCCTGCCCCTTGTGGTTGAGGATGGTGTCGGTGGCGATCACCGTCTTGCCGGTCTGGCGGTCGCCGATGATCAGCTCCCGCTGGCCCCGGCCGATGGGGATCATGCTGTCGATGGCCTTTATGCCGGTCTGCAGCTGCCGGGTGACCGGCTGCCGCTCGATTATGCCGGGGGCGGGGCTCTCGATGGGCCGGGTCTCGGACGCCTCAATGGGGCCTCTGCCGTCCACCGGCTGGCCCAGGGCGTTGACCACCCTGCCCAGCAGCGCCTCCCCAACCGGGACGCTCACCACCCGGCCGGTGCGCTTTACCGAGCTGCCCTCCTTGATTCCGTCGTCGCTGCCCAGCAGCACTATGGAGACCGAGTCCTCCTCCAGGTTCTGGGCCATGCCGTAAACGCCGTTTTCAAACTCCACCAGCTCGCCGCTCATGCACTTTTCAAGGCCGCTGGCCCTGGCGATGCCGTCGCCCACCAGTATGACGGTGCCGGTCTCGCTCTGCTCGATGGCGGACTGGTAGCTTTTTATCTGGGCTTTTATTATCTTTGTTATCTCTTCGGGTTTAAGCTGCATTATCCTGCTCCCTTACAATACAGTGTTCTCAAGCTCCCGCCGCAGCCGGTCGAGCCGGCCCTTCACGGTGCCGTCCAGGCTCACCCCGTCCATCTCAAGGCGCAGCCCGCCCACCAGCGAGCGGTCCACCGAGACGGTGAGCTCCACCTGCTTGCCGGTGAGGCTCTCGAGGCGGGTTTTAAGCTGCTGCTCCTGCTGGGGGCTGAGCGCCACCGCGCTCACCGCCCGGGCGGGGAGTATGCCGTGGGCCTGGTTGTAGCGCCGGGTGTACTCCGAAAGGCAGCCGGGCAGCTGCCTCAGCGCCCCCCTCCCGCAGAGGAGCTGGAGGAAGTTTACAAGGTACCGGTCCATCCGCCCTCCCAGGGCCTGCTCCAGCAGGCCGCAGCGCTCCCGCTTGGGGACGCTGGGGGTGCAGAGCAGCTTCAGGTAATCCGGCTGCTGGCGGAACAGCTCCACCGCCTGCTTGAGCTGCAGGTGGATCTCCCCGTCCCGGCCCTCCTCGGCGGCCAGCTCAAACAGAGCCCCACCGTACTCAGTGCCAAGGTCGGTCATGAGGCGTCACCCACCTTGCGGATAAACTCGTCTATGAGCTCCTGGTGGTCGCGCTGGTCAATCTCCCGCTCCACCACCTTGGAAGCTATCTCCATGGCAATGCCGCCGATCTCGTCCTTCGCCTCGTTGATGGCCTTTTTGCGCTGCTGGGCGATGTCGGCGTCCGCCTGGGTCTTTATGCTGGCGGCGTCCGCCCGGGCCTTCTGCAGAATCTCCTCGCTGCGCATCTGAGCGGTGCGGGCGGCGCCCTGCACCAGCTGGGCGGCCTCCTGCTTTGCGTCGGCCAGCTTCTGCTGGTAGTCCTGCCGCATGGCCTCCGCCTCGGCCCTCGCCTTCTCAGCGTCGGCTATCTGGGAGTCGGCCAGCTGCTGGCGCTGGGCCAGCACCTT
>CALXAK010000138.1 GCA_944386255.1 uncultured Clostridia bacterium | reverse complement strand
GCTGGTGGAGCGGAAGAACACCAGCGACAATGCCACCAGGCAGAACACCCCGATCCTCTTTGCCCAGGTGACGGCCGCTCCCGCAGAGAGTCTGCCCGGACGCAGTCGGTGCAGCAGCTCCTCCCCCACCCGGTAGAGGCCGTTGAGGGCGCCCCAGACTATGTAGGTGTAGGCGGCCCCGTGCCAGAGGCCGGAGATGAGGAACACAAGAACAATGTTCAGCTGTTTTCTAAAAAATCCCTTCCTGTTGCCGCCCAGGGGTATGTAAATATAGTCGGTGAGCCAGCTGGTGAGGGAGATGTGCCAGCGCTTCCAGAACCCGGAGATGTTGGTGGCGAGGTAGGGTGTGTCGAAGTTTTCGGGCAGGCGGATACCGAACACCCGGGCGGCGCCTATGGCCATGTCGCTGTATCCGGAAAAATCAAAGTAAAGCTGCAGAGCGTACATGGCCGCCACCGCCGCCGTCACCGGAAGACCGGCATAGGCCGCCGGAGCGCCATAGTAGGTATCCACAAAGAGACCCAGGGAGTCGGCAATGGCAGCCTTTTTGAAAAAGCCGCTGAGGAACCTGAAGCCCCCGGCCCGGATATTCTGAAGGTCCAGCGCCCGGGGCTGCCGGTACTGGGGCAGAAGGCTCCCGGCCCTGCCGATGGGTCCGGACATTATCTGGGGAAAGAAGCTCTGGAATAGCAGGCAGGTCACAGGGTCCCGAACCGCCTTTGCAGAGCCGCGGTAGACGTCGATTATGTAGCCCAGCAGCTGGAAGGTGTAGAAGCTTATGCCGAGGGGCAGCACCAGCGAGAGCTCGAGCACCGGTGTGCCGAAAAGTCTTCCCAGCGCTTCGGAAAAGAAACCGAGGTATTTGTAGAGCAGCAGCGGCGCCAACAGCAGCAGCAAGGAGCACCAGAACGCCGCCCTGCGGGCCGCGCCCCTTGCCCGCTCAATGAGCAGCGCCGCAAGGTACCCGGCAAAGCCGGTGGCCAGCAGCAGCGGCAGAAAACCCGCCGCGGCATAGCCGTAAAAGAAGAGGCTCCCCAGCAGCAGCAGCGGGTTCTGCAGCTTTTTGGGCAGCAGGTAGTAGAGCAGCGCCAGCGCCGCCTCAAAGGCTATAAAGCTGTAGGATGTAAAGGCCATCTACCGCCCCTCCCCGAGAGAATCCAGCAGCTGCGCCACCCGCTCTGCGCTGTAGTGGTAGCCGTCGTAGAAGTCCATGACGCCGGCCCCCAGGGCGTGGGGGTCAAAGTCCCCCGCGAGGCCGCAGGAGAGCTGCTGCGCCGTCTCGCGGAAGAAGTCCATGCTCTCTATAGCCTTCTCGTAGCGCTGGTGCTGCAGCATGTAGTCGTAGAGTATTGGGTTGAGCGGCACCGCCACCAGGTCCACCTGGACGTCCTGCTCCCGCAGAGCGGACACAAAGTCATAAAAAAGGCTCTGCATCTCGCTGACTCCGCCGAAATCTTCGCAGCCGATTATGCGGGCGGAATCGTCTCCGGTGGGGAGCAGCTGGGACTCGGCCAGCTCGGTAATCTCGCTGAGGGGGGCCTCCCGGTAGGCCCTGGGGTAACAGTAACTTCCGTCCGGGCGCAGGGAGCCGCCCTCGGTGTTCTGCTCCGAGGTGGCGGTGAGCTGAACGCTGCTCTGGCCGTTTAAAAGAAGGCTGAGGCTGCTCTGGAAGTAGGGTATGGAGAAGAGCTCCAGCTGGGTTTCGAGAGGGTAGCTGAAGAAACTGCCCGCGCCCTCCCCCAGGTATTTCGCGCTGACCGAAGGACTGTAGCCCACCTGCGACTCATCGTAACCCATGAGCTGGGTGAGGCAGTAGCTGTAGCCGTCGGTGAGCACCTGCTCAAAGCGGCCGCTGTCCCGGTTGCCGTTTAGGAACCAGGGGTCCAGGGCGATTATCACCCTCTGGGGCGCGCCGTGGGTCTCGTGGTAGACGCCGTAGATGCCGATTATGTCCTTGAGACCGGCTCCGGTGACAGAGAGGTTGAAGAAGCTGTCCTCCCCCACCATCTCTGAGGTTATGAGCGCTCCCCTGCTGCTGCCCAGCACCAGGGTGTCCACCGGCTCTATGCCGTATATGCAAAGGCGCTTTACCAGCCGCTCGTCGTAGTTTATGAGCCCCTCGGCGCTGCTGCCGGAGAGCATGATATCCACCGCCTGCTGCTCCACGCTGCCGGTGACATCGGTGGTGAATATCCCCGCCGGGTCCACCAGCAGGTTGGTGAGCGGCACCACCGCTGCCAGTGCCAGGACTATTAGAATTTTAACGGCTTTGCGCAGCCTGGAACTGACGGTCATATGGGCCTCCGGTTCTGGTTAATATTTTATTATTTTACACTTTTTTGTAGTTCTGGGCAAGGGAGACAGGGCGCAAAAAAAAGACCCGCGCTTTTGACGCGGGTCCCTTTGGGAAAAACCTGACTTTGGTTATTTGAGAGCCTCAGCAACCGCAACAGCGCAGGCCACGGTCATGCCGACCATGGGGTTGTTGCCGGCGCCGATGAGGCCCATCATCTCGACATGGGCGGGCACCGAGGAGGAGCCGGCGAACTGGGCGTCGCCGTGCATGCGGCCCATGCTGTCGGTGAGGCCGTAGGAGGCGGGGCCGGCGGCCACGTTGTCGGGGTGCAGGGTGCGGCCGGTGCCGCCGCCGGAGGCGACGCTGAAGTACTTGACGCCGTTCTCGTAGGACCACTTCTTGTAGGTGCCGGCCACAAGGTGCTGGAACCTGGTGGGGTTGGTGGAGTTGCCGGTGATGGATACGTCCACCTTCTCCAGCTTCATGATGGCCACGCCCTCCAGCACGTCGTTGGCGCCGTAGCACTTGACGGCGGCGCGCTCGCCCTTGGAGAAGGGGACCTCGCGGATGACCTTCACCTGGTTGGTGGTGAAGTCGTACTCGGTCTCAACGTAGGTGAAGCCGTTGATGCGGGAGATGATGTAGGCGGCGTCCTTGCCAAGGCCGTTGAGGATGACCCGGAGCGGGGTCTTGCGGGCCTTGTTGGCGGTGCGGGCGATGCCGATGGCTCCCTCGGCGGCGGCGAAGGACTCGTGGCCGGCCAGGAAGCAGAAGCAGTCGGTCTCCTCCCGCAGCAGCATGGCGCCCAGGTTGCCGTGGCCGCGGCCAACGCTGCGCTCCTCGGCCACAGAGCCGGGGATGCAGAAGGCATCCAGGCCCTCGCCGCTGGTCTCGGAGGCGTCGGCGGCGTTGG
>CALXAK010000137.1 GCA_944386255.1 uncultured Clostridia bacterium | reverse complement strand
GGACGATGGCATCCCTCGCGCCATGGTAGAGGTTGCCATCCTGGTCGCAGGTGACGCTGTTGCCGGTCCAGTTTGCGTACAGCTCCGCTTCGTCCTCCGCGCTCAGCCTGTGCTCCCATATGAGCTCCCCGCCGAGGTAGCGGCGCTCCAACAGGTAGCCGCCCTCCGGAGAGCTTGGGACAAAGCTCAGGTAGGAGACCTCGCCGTTGTCAAACACCTTCAGCAGGCTGACAACCTCTGTCTCATTCTCCAGCAGCACCCTGGCTGTGTAGGCGTCCTGCTGCGGAGGTGCGGACGCATCGTCGCCGCTTTCCGGCCCGGCCGGACCGCAGGAACACAAAAGGCAAACTAGCGCCATCAGCGCAGCAGCCGGGAAGATACCAATAATCCTGTGCTTCATAAAACGGTCTCCTTTCTGTCTGTCAACCCAGGTTAGTTCTGGGCGCAGCTGTAGTAAACAAGCTTTCGGGATGTAGCATCGTTATGGTTCCTAAAGAGCACATAAAACCCGCCGTCGGCCGCCGCAGCGCGCTCCACACTCCAGTTTGAGGACCCGAGTTCGCAGCCCTCGGCCTCCACCAGCAGCTCGGAGATGACCCCGCCGTGCACCATCCTGTTTATGCCGTTCTGGTCGATATAGTATATCGCCTCCCGGTCCGCTCCAATGAGATAGGGGTAGGGCATGGTCCCGGCCCCGGAGAGCAGGCTCCCCTGGCGGCGGGTGGAGGTGATGGTGGTGGCCTTTGGCGCGGCGGCCCCATCCTCAAGGGGGTATGCGCTCACAATCCCCGTCTCCTCGTCCAGGGCAAACAGCAGCCCGTCCGCCACCACAGCCTGGTACAGGTTGATGTCGCCGGAGTCGAGTTTTCGAAGGTTGCCGTCCATGTCGATAATAAAGTTACCCTCGCCAGTCTTCTCATATGTCCTCTGGAGGAGGCTCCCATTCTCCCACACCTCGCCGGAGAGCTCCCTGTAGTCCCCGGCGATGAGCAGAAGGCCACCGCCAATGGTGTCCATGCCATCAAAAAAATAGCGAGCGTCCGGGCTCTCGGGATTTAACAGCTGCTCAAGGTCCATGCTGCTGCTGTCGGAATAACCGTCTGCCTCGGGTGGGAGTTCGGTAAGAATCCAGGAGGTGCTCTGGCCGCCGTCCCCATAAAATCTTCCGGCCAGATAGAGGCTTCCGTTTTCATCCACCGAGACGTTGTTTATGGACCAGGGGGTGTCCACGCCCACAGCACCCTGCAGGCTCACCGATCTTGAGCTCAAAAGCTCCCCGCCCAAAAACCTCTCTTCCACTAGCCAGCCGTGCGGGTCAGCCGCGCCCTCGGGCTGCTCATCGTATGGAGCCGTTTCCCAAATAATCAGGGAAACCTGCCCGTCCCCGAGGTTCTTGAGTCGGCAGGGAGTACCCTTAAGCTCAACAAGCAGCTGCTCGCTGTAGCTCGCCGGAGTTTCGCTCCCACCGCCTTCCGCGGGGATATTCTGCGGCTGCTCCGGGGCGCAGCCGGTGAGAGGGCTGGCGCAGACCGACAGCGCCAAAAGTACGGGCAGGATTCTTGTTTTAATGCACTTCATAAAGCTCAAATTCTCCTTTTCCTGCGGCATAGCCCTGCCGCCATGGTTTACCCTGCGCCTTTATCATACCCTTTAAATCTTAGAAAGTCCTTTAAGGATTTTCTAAACCAATTATAATACAATAAAGTCAAAGCAAGGGGGAGTAAAGGTGAAGATACTCATTGTGGAGGACGACAGGAAGCTCTCTGAGCAACTGGCGAAGGGACTTGAGGCGGCGGGGATATCTTCCGAGCTCTGCTACGACGCAGAGAGCGGACTATACGCCCTCCTGGAGGGCAGCTACGATGCGGCCGTAATCGACAGGCTGCTCCCAGGCGGGGACGGAGCCGAGCTGCTTCGCCGCGCGAGGAAAGGGGGAGTAATAACCCCGGCCATTCTCGCCACCGCCCTGGGCCAGGTGGAGGACAGGGTAGACGGCCTTGATTTTGGGGCGGACGACTACATTGTTAAGCCGTATGACATACGGGAACTTGCGGCTCGGCTGCGGGCACTGGTCCGGCGGCCCCGGCAGATCGAGACCCCCAGCCTCAGCTTTGGAGGTGTTACACTGGAAAGGACCGAACTGCTGCTGCGGGGCGAAATGGGGCAGAGACAGCTCTCTCCAACCGAAGCGGAGCTGTTGGAGGCCTTTCTCATGAAACCCGACGCCACCCTCTCGCGGGACTATCTTTTTTCAAGGGTGTGGGGATCCGCCTCCGAGACCATGGAGGGCGCGCTGGACATATACATTCATTATGTCAGGAGGCACCTCGACGCTGTCAGCAAAACCGTTGCAATAGTGACCCGCCGGGGTCTCGGGTACCGAATGGAGCTAAAAGGCCATGATTAAAAAGCTGCGCCGGAGAATATCCCGCTCAATACTCATCCTGACCTCTCTTGTGCTGCTTGCGGCGCTCTCGGCGGTGAGCTATCTCAGCTGCCAGCAGATAAAGAGCGGCAACCGGCTGCTGCTCTACAACTACAGCGACACCATCCTCTCGAGGCTCCGTCTGCAGCCGCTGGTGGCCACCAGCTGGCTCTCCAGCCTCGAGATGGAGGGCGGCCTCATTATAGACATCACCGACAACGGCGCACCCCTTTACTTTTCCGGCAGCTACCGGCCCGAGACCGACAGAACCCTGCTCATAGAGGCCGCGAGACAACGGGTGGAGAGTCTGAGCGCCAAAGCTCCTGCGGATGCCGGTGAGGATGCCTCCTTCGAGTACACCCTGCAGGGGGAGGGAGGGGACAGCTACCTTGGCAAAACCACCTTCCAGACCCTCGGCGGCAACCGGGTGGAGCTGACGCTGCTCATGGACTGCCGGGAACAGAACCTCACCATAACCAGAACCCTGGTTATGTACGGCATCATTGCGGCGGTTTCGGTTGCGGCGCTGTTTCTGGTCTCGTGGTTCATGGCGGGAAGTGCTGTGCGCCCGGTGGCCCAGAGCATCAAAAAGCAGAGGGAGTTTATCGCCTCTGCGAGCCATGAGCTCAGGAGCCCTCTCGCTGTTATAAGGGCCGGCAGCTCGGCAGCGAGGCTGAAAGGGGACGCGGAGTCCTTCCTCCCAGTGGTGGAGGACGAGGTGGAGAGGATGTCCCGCCTCGTGGACGACCTTCTCACCCTAACCCGCTCGGATGCCGGGGAGTGGAGCGCGGTGCTGGAGCCGGTGGACACCGAGAGCTTTCTGCTGGAGCTGTTTGAAAAGCTGGCTCCGGTGGCCGCCGCGAAGGGGAGGCGTCTGCTGCTGGACACTCCGGAAAAGCTGCTGCCGGAGATAACAAGC
>CALXAK010000136.1 GCA_944386255.1 uncultured Clostridia bacterium | reverse complement strand
CCACCGCCACCGGGAAGCCGGCCCGCACCAGCTCCTCCACAATGAGGTGACCGTCGGTGCAGTGCTCGAGGGTCATGGGGACCGAAAATTCCTTGGCGATGCGGATGGCGGTGCAGATGTCGTCCGCGCGGTGGGCGTGGGCCTTTAGGGGCATCCTGCCCTCCAGCACCGGGATGAGCGCCTCCAGCTTCATGTCGAACTTGGGGGCCTTGGTTATGTCGTCGCCGGCCGCCTTCTTGCGCTGCATGTATTCCCTTGTGAGGAACAGCATCTCCCGCAGCTTTGCCGCGGTGGTCATACGGGTGGAATCGCCCTTGTCCCGATAGCAGCGCTTGGGGTTCTCGCCGAAGGCGCACTTCATGGCCACGGCGGGGTTTATAACCGCGTCGTCCACACAGTTGCCGTAGGTCTTTACCGCCAGGAAGGTGCCGCCCAGCACGTTGGCGGAGCCCGGGCCGGTGCCAACGGTGGTCACGCCGCCCTCGAGTGCCATGTGTATTGCCTCGTCCTGGGGGTTGTAGCTGTCAATGCCCCGCAGCTGAGCGGCCACCATGTCCCCCATCTCGTTGTAGTCGTGGCCCTCGGGGCCGACGGCGTAGTTGTGCAGCCCAAGGTGGCAGTGGGCGTCCACAAATCCGGGGTAGATCTGCATCCCGGCGGCGTCCACCACCGCCTCGCCCGCCTCGGGCTGGAGGTCGGGGCCGATGTCGGCTATCTTCCCGTTCTCGACCTTTATGTCGGCTATGTAGCTCTCCCGGTTTACGGCGTCGTGAACCATTCCGCCCTTTACAATCATTGGCACTACCTCATTTCTCGGTTTTAAACGATTATACAGCTTTTTTGAGCCCTGCACAAGCGGCTTTAGGCGGTTGATTATCGGGGAAAAGTGTGAGAGAATAAAGAAACAGAATTCGCCCTTGGCGCACTGCCGGAGGTGTACGGCATGAAGATATCGCTGCTTGTAATGGCTGCCGGGATCGGCAGCCGGTATGGCGGGGGAATAAAACAGCTGGCCGCGGTGGACCAAAGCGGCCACATAATAATGGACTACAGCGTCCACGACGCAATCGAGGCGGGCTTTGAGCGCATTGTGTTCATCATCCGCCGAGACATAGAGACGGACTTCCGGTCGGCGATAGGGGAGAGGATTGAGCGGGTCTGCGCCCGGAAGGGCGTGGAGGTCTGCTACGCCTTCCAGTCACTCGAGGACATTCCCGGCCGGCTGCCGGAGGGCCGCAGCAAGCCCTGGGGCACCGGTCAGGCGGTGCTGGCCGCGAGGGAGTTTGTGGACGGGCCATTCGCGGTGATCAACGCCGACGACTACTACGGCAAGGCCGCCTTTTACAGCATCTGCAGCTGGCTCAAAAGCGGCGCCGCCGGGCAGCACAGCCTCTGCATGGCCGGCTTTATACTCAAAAACACCCTCTCGGACAACGGCGGCGTCACCAGGGGCATCTGCCAGGTGGACCGGGAGGGCTACCTCACCGGCGTCACCGAGACCCGGGGAATAGTAAAAACCCCCACCGGAGCGAGGGCGGGGGAGACCGAGCTGGACCCGGAGGGGTATGTGTCCATGAACATGTGGGGTCTCAGCCCCGAGTTCATGGAGCTGCTGGAGCAGGGCTTCCGCAAGTTCCTCGAAAAGGACGCCCGCCGGGACCCCCTGGGCTGCGAGTACCTGCTGCCTGTTATAATCGGCGGGCTGCTGCAGCAGGGCGGCACCAGGGTAAAGGTGCTGCAGACCTCCGACAGCTGGTTCGGAGTGACCTACGCCGAGGACCGGGAGAGCGTGGCCGAGAGCTTCAAAAAGCTGATCGAGGAGGGCGTGTATCGGGAGGATCTGTTCAGCGACCTCTGAACAGCTGCAGATAAAGGACTTGGGATGTCAAAAAACTTTCGCAAAAAGAAGATACCGCTGCTGCTGCTTGCCGTCAGCGCGATTCTGCTGGCGGCGGCGGTGGCGGCGGTAAACTATACCGTGGACCCGGCTGGGGTGTTCACCACCGGCGAGGAGCAGCGGGCGGTGGAGATACTGCTCTCGGGGCAGAGCGCCGCAAACCTCGACAACTACAACGAGCGCTTTGTAAAGCGCCAGCTTGCCGGCAGCATCGGGCCGGTGGACACCCTCGCCCTCGGCTCCTCCCGGGCGGCGCTCATCACCCGCGAGATGGCGGGAGGCGGCAGCTTCTTCAACCTCTCGGTGGCGGGGGCCATGCTGCAGGAGGCGGTGGGGCTCTATGGCCTCTACTACGAGAGCTACGGCCCTCCCCAGCGGGTGCTGCTGGTGGTGGACCCCTGGTTCCTCTCGGAGGACTACCAGAGCGGCCGGTTCCGCCAGTCGGTGGGGGACGGCTTCTACAGTTATGCCAGCTCCCGCATGGGCATGGAGGAGCTGGACGGGTCGGACTACCAGGTGAGCGCCCTGTACAGCAGCCCGGACGGAGCGGGCTTTTTCGAGCTGGAGCTGCAGGACATGGAACAGGTGCTGTCGGTCAGCTATTTTCAGCAGTCGCTGAAGGAGCTGTTTGACGGCGAGAGCCGAAAGGTCCATCCCACCAGCCTGCAGCAGGGCGAGGTGGGCATACTCCGCTCCGACGGCAGCTACAGCTACCCCGCATCCTATGTGGAGGTGGACGAGCAGACGGTGGCCGCGCGGGGCCGGGACACCGGGCTTATAGGCCTCGGCAGCTACGATCTCGAGAGCGGACGGATGCTGCCCATGCTGCTCTCCTTCCTGGACAGCCTTCTGGAGGACGGGGTGCAGGTGGAGCTGCTGCTCATGCCCATAAACCCCGCAACCTATGAGAGCTCGGTGCAGCAGGGGGTGCCCATGCAGGCCATCGAGCAGGCGCTGGGCGAGGCCGCCGCGGAGCGCGGCGTGCAGCTCACCGGCAGCTTTGACCCCGCGGCTCTCGGCGCAGGATACGGGGACTTTTACGACGCCTACCACCCGAGACCGGAGTTTGTCCGGGGTCTGCTTGAGGAGGCGGGAATATGCTGAACCTGAACTCCCTCGCCTTCCTGCCCTTTATGGCGCTGGTGGCCGCCGCCTACTACCTGCTGCCGCCCCGGTACCAGAACATTCTGCTGCTGCTCTGCTCCCTGGGCTTCTACTTCAGCTTCTCCCTGCAGGGGGGACTGTTCCTGTTGCTGAGCACAGCCGCCTACTACCCGATTGCGCTGCTCGCCGGCCGCCGGGACCGCTGGAGCGCCCCGGCCCTCGCGGCGGGGATGCTGCTGGGCCTGGGCTCGCTGGTGTGGGTGAAATACCTGGGGCTGCTGCTGGGCATGTTTGGCGTCGAGAGCTCCGGCTCCGCCTTTCAGCCCCTGGGCATCAGCTTTTACACCTTCCAGTCCCTCGGTTATATTACAGATGTATATAAAGGGGAGCGCCCGGCGGAGAGGAACGTCCTCCGCCACGCCCTCTTCATATCCTTCTTCCCCAGCCTTCTCAGCGGCCCCATATGCTCCGCCGGGGATATGCTGCCCCAGTACGCCTCCCCGAGAGCTTATGACCGGGAGAACCTCCGGGCGGGTTCCGCCCGCTTTCTGCTGGGCCTTTTTAAGAAGGCGGTGGTGGCGGACGGTGTCGCCGTGTTTGTGGATGGCATATTCCGGGACTTCGGCTACTTCAGCAGCGCCGCCCTGGCGCTGGCCCTCGCCTCCTTCGCCCTGCAGCTCTATTTTGACTTCTCCGGCTACTCCGACATGGCCATCGGCGCCGCCCGGGTGCTGGGCATTGAGCTGCGGGAGAACTTCCGCTCCCCCTACTTTGCCGCAAGCTACCGGGAATTCTGGAGCCGTTGGCACATCTCCCTCACCGGCTGGTTTCGCAAATACCTCTATTTACCTCTGGGCGGCAGCCGCAAAGGCAGGGCCAGAAAGTGGCTCAACATAATGATAGTCTTCGCCGTGTCCGGCCTCTGGCACGGCGCCGCCGCCACCTTCCTGGTCTGGGGCCTCATCCAGGGCGTGCTGCGCATACTGGACGAGCTGGTTCCCGCCCCAAGGCCCGGTTTCTCGCCTTTGAACCTGCTTCGCACCGGCGCGGTGCTGGTCTGCTGGAGCGGTTCCCTCGCCTTCTTCAGGGCCCCCAGCATCTCCGACGCCCTGCAGTACCTCTCAAGGTGCTTTGCCATGGCTCCCGGAGACCTGGGCAACGAGATATACCGCATTGTGGGCGGCAGCCTCGGGGGAGGCCCAGGCTTCATCAAGGGCTACTGCCTGCTGCTGGCCCTCTCGGCGGCACTCTGCTTCGCCCTGGAGCTTGTCCCTGGGCGGCGGGGGGAGCCGGTCAGCCCGCTGCTGGACCTGCACCCGGCGGCGAGGTACGCTTTGGGCATGTTCATGGCGGCGATGCTGCTCTGCTTCGGTGCCTTCGGCAGCTCCAACTTCATCTATTTCAACTTCTGATGAGGTTAGGTTTAAGGTTTAATCAAACACCACCTATTTTTTTCAGCAGCGGCTGGATTTTTTGTTCAAGCCTATAAAAAGCTGGCTTTATGGTCTTTTTGACGAAAAACACTTGAATTTGTTGTGCAATATGCTAAGATATTAATGTGAAGTGCAGGGGGAACGGGTATGACAAAAGCCCTTCCAGGCCGGCCTTCACCTGCAAAGCAGACTATTCACCATCCTTTTTTGTCACCCCTTGTCCCGGCCGGGAGAACCGGCCAACATTCTGCCAAGGGGGTTCTTTTTTTATAAGCAGGCCCGCATATCCCCGCAATGCAAAGGGATATGCGGCATTTTTCTGCCCATCTGACGGGGATTTGAGGAAATGAGTTGAGTTTTTCTGCTTTGGATGATAATATCAAACCACCGGAAGAACCCCAAAACAAACCTGATAATCAATAGAGGAGTTTGTGATGAAGGATTATATACTCAGCTGTTGTTCCACCGCCGACCTCTCCGCTGAGCACTTTGCGGCGAGGGATATATACTACATCTGTTTCCACTACTCTCTGGACGGGGTGGACTACATGGACGACCTGGGCAGGAGCGTGCCGTTCGACAGGTTCTACGCCGCCATGGCCGCCGGGGCCGAGACCCGCACCTCCCAGATAAACGTGGATGAGTACGTGGCCTACTTCACCCCCTTCCTCGAGCAGGGGATGGACATACTTCACGTGACCCTCTCCTCCGGCATCTCCGGCACCTACAACTCCGCCAACATCGCAAGAGACATGCTGGCGGCAAAGTACCCCCAGCGCAAAATTTACATTGTGGACTCCCTCGGCGCCTCCTCCGGCTACGGCCTTTTCATGGACAAGCTCGCTGACCTAAGGGACGGCGGGGCCACAATCGACCAGCTGGCAGCCTGGGCCAAGGAGAACCGGCTCAACCTGCACCACTGGTTCTTCTCTACCGACCTCACCTTCTATGTAAAGGGCGGGCGCATCACCAAGGCCGCGGGCTGGTTCGGCACCGTGCTGCACATCTGCCCGCTGCTCAACATGGACAACCTGGGCCGCCTAATCCCCCGCTTTAAGATCCGCGGTAAGGACAAGGTGATAAAGGAGATCGTCCGCCAGATGGAGCTGCACGCCGAGAACGGCCTCGACTACTCCGGCAAGTGCTACATCTCCTGTTCCGCCTGCTGCGAGGACGCCGGCGCTGTGGCAAAGCTGGTGGAAAAGCGCTTTAAAAAGCTCAACGGCAGGGTGGAGATAAACAGCATCGGCACCACCATCGGCAGCCACACCGGCCCCGGCACCGTGGCCCTCTTCTTCTGGGGGGACAAGCGGGTGGACTGAACCGCGACACAAAAACCCCCGCCAGGGCGTCTCTTCGCCCTGGCGGGGGCTTTTGTGTGAAAGGGCCGCTTATCTGGCGGGGGAGCGGTAGAGATTGGTCTGCTCCGCCACGTCGTCGGCAAACACCGGCAGCGCCGCCAGCGGGTAGGCTATGCCGCCCAGGACCAGCGCCATCACAACGTCGATTATGGAGTGCTGCTTGAGGAACACGGTCGACATGCATATAAGCAGGGTAATCACCACCACCGTGGCCCTGAAGCCGGTGGAGCGGTAGCGCTTCAGGTTGAAGGAGGCGAACATCACCGCCATGGACCCCAGCACGTGTATTGATGGGCAGACGTTGGTGTTGGTGTCAAACTGATAGAACTCCGCCATAAACCTTGTGAATATGTTGTCCCGCTGGAACACCACCGGCCGCAGCTCCTGGCAGGTGGGGGCTACGAGGTAGATTATGAGGGTGGCAGTGTAGGCGATGATTATAAAGCGCATGTAAATCCTGAACGCCCTCAC
>CALXAK010000135.1 GCA_944386255.1 uncultured Clostridia bacterium | reverse complement strand
TATACGGGCACCTGGACTATGTGCTGCGGTACGCCCCCAGCAAGGACCGGCACTTCGACCCCCAGGAGTACAGGGACGTGATAGCCGCTGCGCTTCAGCTGCTCATATCCACCGGCCGGGGCATTGAAATCAACACCGGCGGCCTGCGGGGAGGGCTCCCCTTCCCCCATCCCAACAGCTATTTCTTCCGGCTCTACCGGGACCTTGGCGGGCGGATAGTCACCGTGGGCACCGACTCCCACTCCCCCGAGACGGTGGCGACCGGCTACAAAGAAGCCGAGGAGCTGCTGCGGACCTACGGATTTGACAGCTACTGCATCTACAAAAACCGAAAGCCCACATTCATAAAGCTATAGATACCCCCCGGCAAAATAACGGCGCGGCCACCAAAGTAGCCGCGCCGCATTTTTGTTTGCTGGAGCTTAGTCCTCAATGACCTTCACATAGTACTGCCGGTCACGGGGGCCGTCAAACTCTGCAAAGAGTATGCCCTGGGAGGAACCCAGAAGCGCCTTGCCGCCGGTGACGATAAGGGTAAGGGTGGTGCCAAAAATGGCGGTCTTGATGTGCCCGGAGGCATCGGTGGGGGTGTCGAACTGGTGATGGAAGTCGTTCCTTGTGGGAACCAGCATATCCATCTGCTCCATTATGTCCCTGTGTCCCCTCTTGTCCCAGAAGGAGGTGACCATGAGGCCGGCAGTGGTGTGGTTGCAGTGAACGATGCAGATACCTTCCTTGATACCGCTCTTTTTCACAATCTCCTGCACCCTGGCGGTGATGTCGGTCATGCTCTCAAACTCGGTGCGAAGGGCGGTCTTTTCCATGTATGCCATAGTCTGTTAGTCCTCCTTGCCCAAAACTACCATCTTGCTCTGGATGAAACGGGAAGCATGAGGATCCCTGTCGTGGGGCGCCTGGTTGCGGCGGTAGGGATACTCGCCCCTCATAAGGCCCACAAAGGCAGCGACGTAGTCCATGGGGATGTGCTGCATGAGGGGGTTGGCCCACCTGTACTTGGGCTTCGGGAGCTGGAACACGGTGGCCTCCTCGGGGAAGACCGAGATGTCCTCGGCATCGGTGATGATGGCGAGGGGCCTGCCCACGTCCACCATGACCTTGATGGTCTCGAGGTCGCGGCCAAAGGAGGGAGAGGTCTCATTGGCAATGATGAAGGTGCCGACCTTCTCGGGGGTGCGGTTGAAGTAGTTGATGTGCAGCCAGTCCTCGGCGTCGTCGTGGGTGGTGAGGCCGCCGAAGCTCTCCACCATCTTGGCAGAGCCAAAGAAGGAGGTGGCGTAGTCCGCGCCCTCGGCCACAAAGTCCATGAGATCCACTCCGATGGCCTCCCACTTCTCGGCCAGGGCGAAGGCCTTCTCCTCTATGTCGGCAAGTACCTTGCCGGAGAAGGAGTTTACATACTGCATGGCGGCGAGGCGCTGCTCGTCGGCCTGGGCGCGGGTCATCTGGCCCTTGCAGTAGCTCATGTAGAGGCCGAACATCATCAGCGAGAAGCAGGAAGCCTGGTAGGAACGAACCTGGGGCACGTCCGGCTCACCGGGGGCCATGTTGTAGTTTACTACCCACTTTGCCTCCTTGGCAAAGTTGCTGTTGTTGTTGCCGGTAAAGGCCACCGAGCCGCCGCCCACGGCGTTGATGCGGGCCATGGCCTCACGGGGACGCATGGGGCCGCCGGAGAAGGACACCGCGCAAACAAGGGTCCTGTAGGCGTTGGGGCCGTTGAAGTCCCAGCCGCGGTAGGTGTTGTAGTAGCGGGTGAACTCGATGTTGCGAAGGGCCTCGGTGGGAGTGCCGGGAAGCATGCCGGTGCCCTTGAAGGACTCGACGTTCTCAAAAACGGGCTTTGCGGCAATGCCGGCGCAGTAGCTGTCGCCACAGCCGGTGAGGATGACCCTGCGGTACTTTGCTATCTCCTCGGGGGGCATGCAGCTAGCAAGGTAGTCAAAGGTCTGGGTGGCGTTGAAGCTATTGAGGTGAGCAACGCTGTTGCGAATCTCACGAAGCATTGCGCTGTCGTAATCTTTGCTGGTCATTACACTCTCTCCTTTTAGTTATTCGCCCATGACCGCAACCACAAACTTGCGGGCGCGGGGGCCGTCATACTCCATGAGGAAGTAGCCGAGCTTGCCGTCGGAAACCATCTTGCCGTCCTTGACGATGGAGGTGATGGAGTTGCCGAAGAGGCCGCACTTGATGTGGCCGGCGGCGTCGTCGGGGGATTCCTCATGCAGGAAGTTGATGCGGGAGGGCACCAGCCTCTTGACCTCGTTTACCAGGTCCTGACGGACCGCCTCAACGTGGCCGGTGGTGGCCATTACACCAGCGGTGGAATGGGGGATCTCCACCACGAGCAGGCCGTTCTTTACGCCGCTCTTCTCGAGGATCTCCTTCATGTCGCCGGTTATATCGTGATAGGTATTTTTACCAGTCTGGATGGATCTTGTCTCACTGTAGAACATCTCTCATAGCCTCCTTAGACAATTACGATCTCGGTGCCGCCGCGAAGCCGCTTCTTGCCGATCTCGGTGTCGAAAGCGGGCATATCCCTGCGGAACTGGGTTATGCCGTTGAGCTCACAGATGTAGTCCGCCACAAGGTCAAAGGCCCAGTGCTGCATGATGGGAGCCAGCCAGAAGTAGCGGGGCTTGGGGAAGGTGAAGACGTTGAAGGACGCGGGGAACTCGCTCTTGTCCGCGTCGGTGACCACCATGCAGGGGCTCTCCAGCTTCTCGATGGCGGCCATGGTCTCCTTGAGCCGGTTGAAGGAGGGGGTGTCGCTGTTGGCTATGACCACGCGGCCGATGGTCTCGGGGTGCTTGAGGAAGAAGTTGATGTGGCACCAGTCCTCGGAGTCATCGTAGGTGGTGTAGCCGCCGAAGGCCTCCAGCACCTTTGCGGAGCCGAAGAATGCGGTGGCGTAGTCGGCGTAGTCGCCGATGAAATCGTAGGCCTTGAGGTCCTTCCAGGTCTGGGCCAGCTCAAACGCCTGGTCGGCAAAGCTCTCCATCTTGGCGCAAACCTCAACGGTGTAGTCCATGATGGCCTTCTTCATGTCCTCATACTGGTTCTGGGAGATGGTGTTTTTGACTCGGCCGATCCTGAGTGCCATGAGGGTGAGGGCGACCAGCGAGCCGATGTAGCTGTTGGCGCCGGGGCCGTAGGGAGTGCCCTCCGGCAGCCCCACATGCAGCACATGGCGGGCAACCTGAGCGGAGGGAGAGTTGGGCTGGTCGGTGATGAGGATGGTGTTGGCACCGTAGTGGTCGGCGCGCTGCAGGCACTCCGCCACACGGGCGGGGTTGCCGGACACAGAAATGCCGATAACCATGGGGGTGTTGGGCGAGAAGCCCAGCTGTTTGGAGCTCAGGTGACGAGAGAACTCAATGGCGCGCATGGCGTCGGTCTCCACCTTTGCCACAGCCTCAAATACCGGCTTCATTGCCACGCCGGCGAGCCAGCTGTCACCCATTCCGGTGATGATGATCTTCTGAGCATCGAAAATTTCCTTGATGGGCATGACCTCACCAAGAGCCTGATAGTCGATGTTGTTCATCACAGCTTCGACCGTCTGCTGGCAAACCTTGGACTGCTTTACCAGCGAGTTTTCATAATCTCTCCTGTCCATGATTACCTCCGTTTATTTTATACCGGCCTCCCGGTTGGGACACATTTTTGTAATGGCCCAGATGAATTAATGATAACAATCAAACAGGTTAAATGCAATAGGTTAAACGAATAATTGTACAAAGTTAATAGTGCATGGTATGTATTATTGTCAATTCTGCACCAAATAGGTTGCAACAAAATACAGAGCGCCATTTTTAAAACAAACAATGCAACAAAGGGGCCGCCCAATGGGCGGCCCTAAAACTGCGGTGTGCGGTGGATGAGCTGGTCGGCGGCCCGGCGGCGGTCAAAGTCCACCATGGCCTCAAGCACAATCTCTATCTCCCGCTCCACCGATATGCGGTGTTTCTCCCGGGAGCTCTCGCTCATGCTGTCCACACCGCAAGAACAGAGGCAGGCTCCCCTCACCCTGTGGCGCTGGCAGGCGGTGATTATGGCGGCGGACTCCATCTCTATGTTCATAATGCCTATCTTTTTGAGGGAGTCGATAAACTCAGGCGTCTCGCCGTAGAACCCGTCCACGGTGGCGGTGATGCCGGTGTGCACCCTCTGGCCACTGCCCTCCAGCACCCGGTCGGCGGCGCTCACCAGCGAGGCGACGAGGTCCGGGTCCGCAATGGCGGGAAAGGCCTTTGGGACGAAGAACTCGGTGGTGCCCTCCAGCTTCATGGAGCCGAGGGTCACTGCCATGTCCCCCTCCTCTATGCCCTCGCGCAGCAAAAAGCCGCTGCCCAGGCGGATGAGCACCTTGGCGCCGCAGCTTATGAGCTCCTCGGCAGCTATGGAGGCGGAGGGACAGCCCATGCCGGTACTGGTCACCGAGACCTTTAGCCCCTTGTAACTGCCGGTGAAGGTGCGCATCTCCCGGTTGTGGGCCACAAGCACCGGGGAATCGAGGTGCACAGCTATTATATCGCAGCGGAAGGGATCGCCGGGAAGTATCACATACTCCCCTATCTCCCCTTCCCTGGCATTTATGTGCATTCTGCGGGGGTTCTCCTCCCCGCCGTACTTTACGGTAGACATCAGCTCTTTTTACCCCAGAATTCCAGTTTCTTTTCCTCTCCTCTTGCTATGCGCTTTATGTTCTCCCAGTGGCGCAGCCAAACGAGGGCTGCGGTGAGAAAGGCGAGGGCCACCACATAGCTCTCGGAGTGGAACACGAACACAAACACCGGGAAGCTGAGCACCGCCGCAAGGGAGGAGATGGAGGGGGTGCGCTTTATGATGTAGGCTACCACCCAGACCGCGAGGGCTATCAGCCCGATGCGCCAGTCTATCATGAGCCCCACCGCCCAGGCGGTGGTGACCCCCTTGCCGCCCTTGAAGTTGAAATAGAGCGGCCAGCAGTGGCCGAACTCACACCCGGCCCCCGCGACTGCGGCCCCAAGCTTTCCAAGCAGCAGGTAGCCCAGCACCATGGGTAGAATGGTTTTTAAAAAGTCCAACACCAGCACCAGCGCTCCGGCCTTGAGGCCGTAGACCCGGGCCATGTTGGTGGCTCCGGCGTTGCGGCTGCCCTTGGTGCGCACATCGCCCCCCAGCAGGTATTTGCTTATGAGGACGGCGGAGTTGATGGAGCCGCTGAGATACCCCGCTACCAGCAGCAACCCATAAAGGTAATCCATTGGTATTTCATCCAA
>CALXAK010000134.1 GCA_944386255.1 uncultured Clostridia bacterium | reverse complement strand
ATCTGGCTCACCGATTTCAAATACATGAGCTCTCTTAGGGCCTGGCGCTACTCCGGCGCCCGGGACTACCCTGAGGTGGCGCTGCGGGCGCTGGACTGGATGGTGGAGAGCGTCCCACGGCCGGAGTACGGAGGCGACGGCCTTATGCGCCGGGGGGTCATAGTGCGCCACCTGCTGCTGCCCGGCGGCCTCGCCGACTCGAAACAGGCGGTGCGCTACCTCCATGGCCGCTACGGCGGGAGCATAGTGCTCAGCCTCATGAGCCAGTACACCCCCATGCCGGGGGTGGGGGAGCGCTTCCCGGAGCTGGGCCGCAGGGTCACCCGGGAGGAGTACCGGGAGCTGGTGGACTTCGCCCTGGAATCCGGCGTCGAGAGCGCCTACACCCAGCAGCTCTCGGCGGCAGAGGAGAGCTTCATCCCGCCCTTCGATCTGGAGGGTGTGCTGGGCGGCTGAGTCACAATGCCGCTCCGCCGCGCCCTGTCCTTCGGGCAATCCGCCGCACCGGCCAAAATGGTAACAAAAAGTTCTTTATTTGCCGGGTGGCGGGTGCTATAATCAAAAAGTAATAATTTTTCCTAATTTTGAGGAGACAAAACATGCCGAAACTCATCCTCTTTTACCTTCCCGCCTGCCCCTACTGCAAAATGGCGCTGAGGGCGCTGGAGAGACTCCGGGGCCAGCAGCGCTACGCCAAGGTGGCGGTGGAGCTGGTGGACGAGGGCCGGCAGCGGGAGCTTGCCGACAGCTACGACTACTGGAACGTGCCCTGCTTTTTTCTGGGGGATAGGAAGCTGTTTGAGGCCCGCCCCGGCCAGAGCGAGGGGGAGATAGAGGAGGGGGTCCGAGCCGCCCTGGAGGCCGCCCTTTGAACTACCCAATGGCCCTGCCCGCCACCTTCATCGCCCGGCCCAACCGGTTTGTTGCAGAGGTGGAGCTTGCGGGGGAGCGGGTGAGCTGCCATGTTAAGAACACCGGCCGCTGCCGGGAGCTGCTGCTGCCGGGGGCCAGGGTGTACCTTGCGCCGGGGGCCGGAGCCTCCCGCCGCACGGCCTACGACCTTGTGGCGGTGGAGAAGGGGGGGCTGCTCATAAACATGGACAGCCAGGCCCCCAACGCCGCGGCGGCGGAGTACCTGGCCGCCAGGTTTCCGTCTGCGGAGATCCGCCGGGAGGTGCGCTACCGGGATTCGCGGTTTGATTTTCAGCTCACCGAGGGGGACGGAAGGATCTTTGTGGAGGTGAAGGGGGTCACCCTTGAGCGGGACGGGATAGCCTACTTCCCCGATGCCCCCACCGCCCGGGGAGCAAAGCACCTGCGGGAGCTGCGGGAGTGCCTGCTGGAGGGCTACCGGGCGGCGGTGCTGTTTCTGGTGCAGATGAAGGGCCCCCGGGAAATGCGGCCCAACGCCGCCACCGACCCGGAGTTCGCCCGGCAGCTGCTGCTGGCCCGGGAGGCGGGGGTGGAGCTCTGGGCGGCGGACTGCCTCGTGACCCCCGGCTCCATGCGGCCGGACGCGCCGCTGCCGGTGGTGCTCCGGCCTTGAAAAGAGCCGCCTTTGATGGTAACATAAAAAATTGGCCGGGAGGCGGGAATGAGAGCCGCCCCGGCCCGAAAGGAAAGGCGCAAATGCTTAAACTTGAGCATCTCTCCTGGCGCACCGGCGACGGCCGCCAGATACTAAAGGACATAAACCTCACCGTGCCGGACGGCAAGCTGCTGGTGATAACCGGCCCCAACGGCGGGGGCAAGACCACCCTCGCCAAGATGATAGCCGGCCTGCTGCTGCCGGACTCCGGCCGAATACTGCTGGACGGGCAGGACATAACCTCCCTCGACCCCACCGAGAAGGCGAGGCTTGGGATAAGCTACGCCTTCCAGCAGCCGGTGCGCTTCAAGGGGCTCACCGTCCGGCAGCTGCTGGAGCTGGCCGCCGGGGGCAGGGCGGACTACGCCGAGCTCTGCGACACCCTCAGCCGGGTGGGCCTTTGTGCCCGGGAGTATGTGGACCGGGAGATAAACGCCACCCTCTCCGGCGGGGAGATAAAGCGCATAGAGATTGCCTCGGTCATCTCCCGCCACACCAAGCTCTAGGTGTTCGACGAGCCGGAGGCAGGCATAGACATCTGGAGCTTCTCCAACCTCATAGAGGTGTTCCGCTCCCTCCGCCGCAACCTCAACGGCTCCCTGGTGATAATCTCCCACCAGGAGCGCATACTGCGCATAGCGGACGAGATAGCGGTGGTGGCGGACGGGGTCATAACCCAGTACGGGCCCGCCGCCGAGATGATGACAAAGCTCATGGGGGACAGCATCAGCACCCTCTGCGCAAAACAGGAGGCCAGCTTAAATGAATGACGTGGCAAAGAAGCTGCTGGAGACGGTGTCGGACTGGGAGGGGGGCTTTAGCGGAGCCTACAACCTGCGCATAGACGGCACCTGCGCCGGGAGGCAGTCCAGCGAGAACATACGCATCGAATCCAAGGCCGACAACCCCGGCCTCGACATATTCATCCGCCCCGGCTGCCGGGACGAAAAGGTCTACATACCCGCCTGCGTCACCCACGGGGCGGTGGACGACCTCGTCTACAACGACTTTTACATGGGCGAGGGGGCGGCGATAACCATCGTGGCCGGCTGCGGCGTTCCCACCGAGACCGGCGAACCCGCCCGCCACAACGGCATACACCGCTTTTTCCTCGGGAAGGGCGCGAAGGTAAAGTACCTGGAAAAGCACGTGGGCACCGGAAAGGGCGCCGGCATCCGCTCCATCGACCCGGTCACCGAGGTGGAGCTGGAGGAGGGGGCCCAGATGGAGATGGACACCAGTCAGATAGGCGGGGTGGACAGCACCAAAAGGGACACGAAGGCAAAGCTCGCCGCCGGGGCAAAGCTGATAATCCGCGAGCGTCTGCTCACC
>CALXAK010000133.1 GCA_944386255.1 uncultured Clostridia bacterium | reverse complement strand
CCCGTCCCCACCTGCCCCGGCCGCCGGTCTGGGCTCCGGCCACCACCGCAAGGCCCTGGGGCGCGCCCTCGGCCGCCAGCTTTTTAAGCTCGTCGTTGGTGGAACTCACCTCCGGCAGCACCCGCAGCTGCAGGCCGCAGCTTTCGGGCAGCAGCCGTTTTATCCCCCCGGCGGTGAGCAGGTCGGTCCCCGCCGCCAGACGGTAGCCCCGGTTGGTCGCCGCCTCGATTGGGTAGCCGTCCCGCCGCAGCGCCGCAGCCGCCTTCCAGACCGCCGCCCGGGACACACCCAGCGCCGCCGCGGCCTGTTCCCCCGAGAGAAACCCATCCCGGCCGCCCTCCAGCAGCTCCAGCAGCCTCTCCCGGGTGCTCCTCTCATTCCGCATCATCTCACCTCCAGCTCCTAGCAACATAATTCCTCGGCCCCCAAATTGTCAACCGGACCGCCGCTTGAGGTTTACAATTTTTTGCCCGCACCCCCGATTCTCCCGCTTCTGCATTCCCCTCGGTGTTTGTTTTCCTGCCACCATGCTTTCCGCGGCTCAAAGATGAGCGCGGGGGAGTCCGCCCCACGCACGCCCCGAATCTCCGCGCATTTTGCCCCCCGCGCCCCGCGGTTTCCTAAGCGCAAAGCAAGAGGGCGGGGGCCATCGCGGCCTCCGCCCGGCGCCAAAAGGGCGCTACAAAACCTTTTGAAGGAAACTTTTGAGCCTTGGGCTCTCGGGATTTTGAAAGAGCTCCTTTGAGGGCTTGTCCTCCTCAATGCGCCCTCCGTCCAGGAAGATGGTCCGGGAGCTCACCTCCCGGGCAAAGCGCATCTCGTGGGTCACCACTATCATGGTCATGCCCTCCGCCGCCAGCTGCCGCATAACCCCCAGCACCTCGCCCACCATCTCGGGGTCCAGGGCGGAGGTGGGCTCGTCGAACAGCATCACATCCGGGTCCATCATCAGCGCCCGCACAATGGCTATGCGCTGCTTCTGCCCGCCGGAGAGCTGCTCCGGCCAGGCGTCCGCCCGGTCGGCGAGACCCACCCGGGAGAGCAGCTCCATGGCCTTCTCTCTTGCGGCCGCCGGGTCCATGCCCAGCACCTTTACCGGGGCCACCGTCATGTTGCGCAGCACGTTCATGTTGTAAAAGAGGTTGAACTGCTGGAACACCATCCCCATCCGGCGCCGGTGCAGGTCCACGTCCGCTCCTTTTTTACAGATATTTACACCCTCAAACACAATCTGTCCGCTGGTAGGGGTCTCCAGCAGGTTGAGGCAGCGCAGGAAGGTGCTCTTGCCCCCGCCGGAGGGGCCGATTATGGACACCACCTCCCCTTTGTTGAAGCTGGTGGAGATGCCGTCCAGCACCTTGAGCTTGCCAAAGCTCTTGTACAGCTCCAGCACCTCTATCATTGCCGGGTTATTTCCTTCCACGGGACATCCTCCTCTCCATCAGCGCCACCAGCCTGCCGCTGGTAAAGGTCATGGCAAAGTAGAGCAGCGCCGCCACCAGCAGGCACTCGAGGCTGCGGTAGGTCACCGCTATTACATCGTTCGCCCGGAACATAAGGTCCCCAATGCCTATCACCGACACAATCGAGGACTCCTTTATCACCGTCACAAACTCGTTGCCCAGCGCCGGCAGTATGTTGCGCACCGCCTGGGGCAGCACCACAAGGCCCATGGCCTTCCTCTGCCGCAGGCCCAGGCTCCTTGCCGCCTCCATCTGCCCCGGGTCCACCGCCTGTATGCCGGAGCGGATTATCTCCGCCACGTAGGCGCAGCTGTTCATGCTCATGGCCACCACGCTCGCCGCAAACCGTGGGAACTGGGGGATAAAGGAGATGTCCGGGAAGTTTATCCCCGCCATGGGCAGCCCGTAGAACATGAACATCAGCTGCACCATCAGCGGAGTGCCTCTTATAAACTCTATGTACGCGGTGGCCAGCGCCCGCAGCAGCTTTACCCGGCTCATGCGCAGCATGGCCATGAGTGTGCCCAGCACCACACCCAGCAGCACCGAAAAGGCCGCTATCACCAGTGTGTTGAGCACGCCGTTGAGGAAGAAGCTGTGGTAGCGCTCCACAATCTGCACCAGTTTTTCCAACGACATGGGAATTTCCGCCCCTTGCTGTTTTTATTTTTGCGCGGCTCTGCCCGGGGCCTCAGCGGGGCCCCGGGCAGCCGCCGGAAGGACTGGTCTTAGAGACCCATGGAGGCCGCCAGCTCCACCGCCTCGTCGTAGGCGGCCTGGTAGGAGCCGTCCTCCACCACCCGGAGGATTACCTCGTTTATAACCTCCAGCAGCTCGGGGTTGCCCTTGGAGACCACCACCGCCTTGCCGAAGGAGGCCTCCTCCTCGGTGAACTGGAAGTTGGCCACCGCCAGAGCTCCGTCGCTGGTGGCAACCAGCGAGTCGCCCACCGCCGCGTCCACCACAAGGCCGGCTATGTTGCCGTTCTGCACCTCCAGCGCAAGGGCTGGGTGCTTTTCAAGCTCAAACAGCTCGCAGTCCGGCAGGGCGGAGAGTATGAGCTGGGACTGCACCGTGCCCTTCTGGGCGCCGAGGGTGAGGCCCGCCAGAGCCTCCTTGCTGGTATAGACGTCCTCGTTGCCGGCGGCCACAATCAGGTACTGCTCGCTCACCTCGTAGAGCTCGGAGAAGTCCACGCTCTCGGCCCTTTCGGGAGTCTTGGTAAAGGCCGCAATGCCGAGGTCCACCTGCCCGGACTGCACCGCCGGGGTGATGCCCGCGAAGGACATGTCAACTATCTCCAGCTCCACCCCAAGGGCGTCGGCTATCTGCTGGGCCAGCCACATGTCGCAGCCCACAAAGTTTGCGTCCAGATCCTTGAACTCGTAGGGGGCGTACTGAGCCTCGGTGCCCACCACCAGCTTGCCGGACTCCAGTATCTTGTCCAGCACGCCGCTTACCTGGGTTATTGCCTCTTCGCCCTCGTCCGGCAGCTGCTCCTGCTGCTGCTCCTGCTGCTCTTCGCCGTCGGCGGGGTCGGCGGGGGCGGAGCACCCGGCCAGCAGCCCCAGCGCCAGCGCCAGCACCATCAGTACCGATAGAAACTTCTTCTTCATATTCATATTCCTCCGAATATTTATAAGCAATT
>CALXAK010000132.1 GCA_944386255.1 uncultured Clostridia bacterium | reverse complement strand
CTGGGGGAGAGCCTCGGCAACCTGTTCCAGCAGGTGGGGGACCCGGCCGAGACCCGCAGGCTCCGGCTGCTGCTGCTGGAGAACGGGGCGCTGGGCGCCTGCCTCACCGGCAGCGGCGCGGCGGTGTATGGCCTCTTCCGGGACCAGGGTTCCGCCTCGCGCTGCAGGGACCGGGTGCGGCGGCAGGTGGCGCGGGCGTTTGTGGCCTCCCCCGTCTCCCGCGGGGTGCAGCCGGAATAAATGCGGCCGCCGCCTGTTTAAAAGGCGCAAAAACTGCCCATCCTCCTCTCAGAAACAAAGAAGAGGATGGGTTTTTGCATGAAAAGGTTTGAGCTGTCGCTGCTCATGGGCCTCTGCCTCTGCCTTGCCCTCACCCTGGCGGCGGGGGAGTTCCACCTGGCCGCCGGGGAGGTGCGGGAGCAGACCCTGCGGCTGCACATCCGGGCAAACTCCGACTCCCAGCGGGACCAGAGCCTCAAGCTGCTGGTGCGGGACGCGGTGGCCGGGCGGGTGGAGCAGCTGCTGCAGGGCTGCGGCTCCCGGGAGAGCGCCGGGGAGATCCTCCGCGGGGCGCTGCCGGAGCTGGCGGAGCTCGCATCCTCCACCCTCGCCGGCGCCGGCTGCACCGAAGGCGTGCAGCTCACCCTTGGGGACAGCTGGTTCCCCACCCGGCAGTACGAGAGCGGCGCCGCCCTGCCGGCGGGGGAGTACCGCTCCCTCATAATAGAGATAGGCTCCGGACAGGGGCGGAACTGGTGGTGCGTGCTCTACCCCGGCGTATGTATCGGCGCCTCCTCCGGGGAACCCCTTGACGAATACTCCGACTCGGCAAAGACGGTGGTCACCGGCTTTGGGGAGTACCGTGTGGGGTTCCTGCTGGAGGAGTTCTGCCGCTGGATCGCCGAGGCCTACAGGTCGTCCGCGTCCTGAACCGGCTGCTCCATGCTCTGCGGGTTGCCGGTGTAGCTGCCGTCCGGGTCGTAGTCGGCGGAGATGTTGCTGGCCTCCGAGAGCACCTGCTGCAGCAGCTGGGACTGCTCCACCAGGCCTCTGGCCTTCTGTTTTCTTATCTTCACGCTGTTCACCCCCAGGGTTAGTATGGCCGAATCCTGTCGCATTATGCCGGCGGCGTGCCCGCTGGCCCCGGTGCCGTGGCCTGTGCGCCCGCGGCCATTCTCCCGCCCCGCAGACAGCAGAAGAGGCGGCGGACCCGGATGGGTCCGCCGCCTCTTCTGTGTCTGTCCGCGCTCAGCCCTCAAAGGGGGGAGGCGGGTTCTTTATCATCAGGGTTATGCAGCCGGTGGGGCAGACCCCAAAGCATTTGCCGCAGTTGTTGCAGCGGCTGGGGTCAACATGGGCAAGGTTGTTCTCCACCGTTATGGCCTCCTGCTCGCAGGCCCGCTTGCACATGCCGCAGCCGAGGCAGCCGGCGGAGCAGATCTTTCGGGTCTCGGCGCCCCGGTCGGTGTTCATGCAGGCCACCTGAGCGCTCCTTTTGAGCGGCACCAGAGCTATTATCCCCTTGGGACAGGCCGCCGCGCAGGCTCCGCAGCCGGTGCAGCGCTGCTGGTTCACCACCGCGAGGCCGTCCAGCAGCTGTATGGCCTCAAACCCGCAGGCCTTCTGGCAGTCCCCGAGGCCGAGGCAGCCGTAGCGGCAGCTGGCTCTGCCCCCGAAGAGGGCCGAGGCGGCGGCGCAGCTGCCCACCCCAACGTAGTTGTACTTGTCGGGGGGGTGGGTGAGGCGGCCGCTGCAGCGCACCAGCGCCACCTGCTCCTCAATGTCCACCGCCTCGGTGCCCATTATCTCGGCCATCCCGGCGGCTGTCTTGTCCCCGCCGGGGATGCAAAGGCCAATCTCCGCCCGGCCCTCCGCCACGGCGGCGGCGTAGTCGGCGCAGCCCGCGTAGCCGCAGGCGCCGCAGTTGGCCCCCGGCAGCACGGCGGTGAGCTCCTCAGCCCGCTGGTCGGTGGGCACATGCATGAATTTGGAGGCCGCAATGAGCAGCAGAGCCGCCAGCGCGCCTATGCCGGTCACCACCAGCACCGCGTTGATAACAAGTTCCATCCTCTTGCTCCTCCTTTAGTTGAACAGGTTCTCCACAAGGCCGGAGAACCCCATGAAGGAAAGGGAGGTGAGCGACGCCGCCACCAGCGTTATGGGCAGACCCTCAAAGCACTTTGGGGGCTTTGCCCGCTGCAGGGTGCGCCGCACCCCGCTGAACAGCACCATCGCCAGCATGAAGCCGAGCCCCGCCCCGAGCCCGTCCACCACCGACTCCAGCAGGCTGTAGTCCTCCTGGATGTTCAGCAGCGTCACCGCCAGCACCGCGCAGTTGGTGGTGATGAGCGGCAGGTAGATGCCGAGGGCCTTGTAGAGCGGGTGCAGGTACTTTTTGAGAGCGATCTCCACCAGCTGCACCAGCGCCGCGATTATGAGTATGAAGGCGATGGTGTTGAGGTAGCCGAGACCCAGCGGGTCCAGGATGAGGTGGTAGACCGGCCAGGTCACCGCCGAGGCGATGGTCATCACGAACACCACCGCCGCGCTCATGCCCATGGCGGAGGAGAGGTTTTTGGACACCCCCAAAAAGGGGCAGATGCCCAGAAACTGCACCAGCACATAGTTCTCGGTGAGCACCATGGTGAAGAGGATTATAAGCAGCTCTCTCATTTCTCCTCCTCCTTATCCTCAGCCCCGCCGCAGCCGGGGCAGCCGGCGCAGCCCCCGCAGGAGCCGCACTCAGCCTGCAGCCGCAGCTTTCTGCCCCGCCGGGCCATCACCGCCGTCAGCGCCGCCATGGCCATGCCGAAGGTGAAGAACCCGCCCGGGGTCATGGTCATAATGCCTATCTGGTAGCCCTCGGGTATCAGCCGGATGCCGAACCAGGTCCCGGCCCCAACTATCTCCCGGAAGCTCGCCATCAGAAACAGCACCGCGGTGAACCCGAGCCCCATGCCGAGGCCGTCCAGGGCCGAGTCCAGCACAGGGTTCTTGCTGGCGAACATCTCCGCCCTGCCAAGGATTATGCAGTTCACCACAATCAGCGGCAGGTAGATGCCCAGGCTGTCGTACAGAGCGGGGAGGAACGCCTCCACCACCATCATAACCACCGTCACAAACCCGGCTATGACCGTGATGAAGCAGGGGATGCGCACCTTGTCGGGTATCACGTTGCGAAGGGAGGATATGACCATCCCGGAGCAGATGAGCACAAAGGTGGCCGCAAGGCCCATGCCCACCGCCCCGCTCACCGTCACCGATATGGCGAGGGTGGGGCAGGTGCCCAGCACCAGCCGCAGCACCGGGTTCTCGTTTACCAGCCCGTTGCCGATTATCCGCAGCTTATTGAGCATTGCCGTTCGCCTCCTTTATCTCCTCAAACGCCTCCAGCACCGCGTTCACACCGTCTATCACAGCAGAGCTGGAGTAGGTGGCGCCGGAGATGCTGTCCACCCCGGCGCTGCCGGAGAGACCCAAAAACTGCCCGAGGAAATCCTCGCCGCTGGCCTTGGTGCCGACGCCGGCGGTCTCGCCGGAGGTATCGGCCGAGAGCCCCAGCACCTCCCCCTCAGGGGAGAGGGCCACCGTCACCTCCACCGGGCCCTTGTAGCCCGCGAAGGAGGCGGTGAACACATAGCCGCTGCCCCCCTCGTCCCGGTAGACCGACTGGATCCCCGGCTGCTCGCACTGGACGCTCACAAATTCGGTGGCCTCCGGCAGCAGCTGCTTGCGGGTGGCCTCCGCCGCCGCGGCCCGGTTGCGCTGGATTATGGGGTCGGTCACCATGTTGGTGAGCCCCAGCGCTCCCGACACCACAAGACATATTGCGGAGAGTACTATAAACGGTTTTATATACTCTTTGTATACTTCCTTGTTCATCTGGCAGACACCTCCCCAAAGGGCCGGCGGCGGGTAAAGTCGTTGATGTAGGGCACCACCAGGTTCATTATCAGCAGCGCGAAGGAGACCCCCTCGCTGGAGTTGGAGTAGATGCGAATGAGGCTGGTGAGCAGCCCCGCCCCGAGGCCGTAGACTATCTTTCCGAGGTCGGAGTAGGGGGAGGTCACATAGTCGGTGGCCATGAATATGGCCCCCAGCATGAGTCCCCCGGCGAAGATGGAGAGCAGGGCGTTGGGGGAGCCGAACAGCCAGGAAAAGAGGAGTGTGGAGCCGATAAAGGCGAGGGGGATGTGGGGTTTTATTACCCCCTTAAACACCAGGTAGGCGCCGCCCAGCAGCAGGGTGAGAGCGCAGGTCTCACCCATCACCCCGCCGTGGTAGCCCACCAGCAGGGGGAGGAAGTCCTTCGCCCCCAGCTCGCCCAGCTCCGCCATGGGGGTGGCGGTGGAGGCGGCGTCGGCGGGGAAGGAGTAGGCGGTCATGCTGCCGGTGAAGGAGATGTTCATCATCACCCGGGCCGCAAGGGCAGGGTTCAAAAAGTTGCAGCCGAGGCCGCCGAACAGCTGCTTCACCACCGCGATGGCGAACACCGAACCCACCACCGCCTGCCAGAGGGGCAGGGAGGCGGGCAGGTTGAAGGAGAGTATCACCCCGGTCACCGCCGCCGAGAGGTCCCAGACGCTGGAGGGCTTTTTGGCCGCGAGGCACCAGATGTGCTCGGTGAGCACCGACGCGCCCACGCACACCCCGCAGAGCAGCACCGCCCGCAGGCCGTAGAGTATCGCCGCCGCCAGCAGGGTGGGGGAGAGGGCCAGCAGCACGCTGCCCATTATGGAGCGGGTGGAGTCGCCGGAGAGTATGTGGGGTGAGGAGGAAACGGTGAGCTTGTTCATCACCTGCCACCTGCCTTTCTAATGCTGCCTTTGGCAAGGCGCATGGTCTGGGTAACCGGCCGCTTTGCCGGGCAGACAAAGGAGCAGCTGCCGCACTCGATGCAGTTCATGGCAAAGAGGTTCCGCATCCGGGTGAGGTCCTTCTGCTCCAGCGCAAGGGCTATCTCCACCGGGGAGAGGCCCATGGGGCAGTTGTCGGCGCAGCGCCCGCAGCGGATGCAGGGGTCGATGCGGTACACCCCCAGCTCCTCGGAGGTGAGGGCCAGAATGGCGTTGTTGTTCTTGAGCAGGGGGTAGTCGGCGGTGTAGAGGGCGGTGCCCATCATGGGGCCGCCCATCAGCAGCTTTTCCGCCCGCTCCGGCTCCCAGCCCACCTCCGAGAGCAGGTGGGAGATGGGGGTGCCGATGGGCACCCGGTAGTTGCCGGGGTTCAGCACCGCGCCCCCGTCCACCGTCACCCGCTTGCTCACAAGGGGCGTGCCGGTGCGAAGGTAGGAACCTATGAAGGCGGCGGAGGTGACGTTCAGCACCACCACCCCGGCGTCGGCGGGCAGCCCGCCCATGGGCACCGCCCTGCCGGTGGCGTTGGCTATCAGCACCTTCTCGGCGCCCTGGGGGTAGCTGCAGCGCAGCGGCAGCACCTCCACATCCCCCTTCTCGGGGAACAGCTCCCGCATCTTTTCGATCGCCCGGGGCTTGTTGCGCTCAATGCCTATCACCGCCCGGCGCAGGCCGCAGTGGCGCATAACCGCCTCGATGCCGGCCTTGAGGTCCTCCCAGTCCTCCAGCATGGTGCGGTTGTCACTGGTGATGTAGGGCTCGCATTCGGCGGCGTTTATAACCAGTATGTCAAGGGGCGGCTTGCCCTCGGCGGGGGCGGCCAGCTTCACATGGGTGGGGAACCCCGCTCCCCCGAGGCCCACAAGGCCCGAGGCCTGCACCGCGTCCATCAGGCTCTGCCGGTCGGTCACGGCGGGGGGCCTGATTCCCGGGTCCGGCTCAAAGAGGCCGTCGCTCTCAATCACCGCGCAGGCCGCGGCGGAGCCGTCCGAGGCGGTTATCTCCCGCAGCGCCTTTACCGTCCCGCTCACCGAGGAGTGGGTGTTGGCGCTTATGAACCCGGTGGCCTTTGCTATAAGGGTGCCCACAAACACCCGGTCCCCCGGCTTTACCAGCGCCTCGGCCGGCCGGCCGATGTGCATGGAAAGGGGTATCACCACCTCCCCCGGGGGGGTTATGGCGGCGGTGGCGCTGTCGTCGGTGTGTTTTCGGTGGGGCACCGAGATCCCCCGCACCCTTGGGGCGCTTATAAAGGTAGGCAAGCTCTTCACAGCTCCTCTCGCGGAATTATTGCAAAGTCCGCCGCCGGTCAAACCGCCAGCAGCAGGCCAAGGTTACGAAGAAATGTGTTTTTGAAGTACCCGTCCAGCACAATCCGCAGCCTCCTGCGGAAGAACCCGAGCTGTGGCAGCTGGGCAAACCGGGTCACCACCCGCAGCTGCTCCTCGCTGAGTTTGTCCCGGTAGGTCTCGGCGAACTCCTCCGCCTGCAGGAACATCTCCCGGTAGGTCCTGCGGGTCTCGCCGAAGTTTTCCAGCCGCCTAAGCAGCGCGCTGAGGCTCCCGGCGTC
>CALXAK010000131.1 GCA_944386255.1 uncultured Clostridia bacterium | reverse complement strand
TCCTCGGTTCGTTTCCGCTGGTGGCGGTCTGCGCGGTGGCCTTTGGGCTGCTGGCGGCGGGGCTTGCCTTTATCCTGAGGAGCGTCGCGGTCTCGGGGCTGCTGCTGAGCCTCGTCTCCTGCGCGGCCGGCCTTGCCAACACCAACAAGATGTTTTACCGGGACTCCCCGGTGCTGCCGTCCGACATCTTTCTCATGAAGGACGCGGTGGTGGCCGCGGGGGACTACGGAATAGTTGTTTCAAAGTCCTTCTACCTGCTGATGGCAGCCTCGGTGGCGCTGTTCGTGGTAATGCTGCCGGTAAAGGTCCCCCGCCTCCCGGGGAAGGGCCGGGCGCTCCGCGCGCTCTTAAACGTCGCCGCTGCTGCTGCGGGGGTGGCGGGGGCCGCGGCGATTATCGTATCGGTGTTCTGGAGCGAAGCCGCCCTCAGCTTGCTCGGCTACAGCTTCTCCCCAAAGACCATGAAATTCGAGTACCTCAACAACACCTTTTACCCCGCCTTCTTCCGGTCCATGCCGGTGCTCTTTACCCCCGCCCCCGAGGGCTACGGCGCCAAAACCATGCAGGCCATGGCAGAGGAAATAGAGGCCCTCTCCGGCGAGACCAGCCAGGGGGCGGAGGCGGACATAATAATACTGCAGCTGGAAAGCTTCTTCATACCCGACCTCTACGACCTTGAGTACGACCGGGAGGAGGTTTTCGGGGAGCTGTTTGCACTGGCGGAGAGGGGCGGCAGCGGGTACATAGTATCCCCCCAGACCGGCGGGGGCACCGCCGACGTGGAGTTTGAGGTGCTCACCGGCCTCACCTCCAACGACAGCCAGTGCCTTGTAAACCCCTTCAGCGTGTACATCTATGAGGGCTTCCCCAGCATTGTGGGCTACCTCGATTCTCGGGGCTACTCCACCGCGTCGATACACTCCCACCACGGCGGGCTATACAACCGGCCCAACGCCTACCGGGCGCTGGGGTTCCAGCAGAGCTATTTTTCCGACTCCTTTGAAAACCCGGTGCTCTTTGGGGAGTACATAAGCGAGCGGTCCTGCATAGACAAGGTGATAGAGGTATACGACTCCCTGGCGACCGGGAAGAATGGTGTGTTCATACACACCGTAACCATGCAGAACCACCTGCCCTTTGAGCTGGACCTCTACCCCGAGAGCCGGCTGGTGGAGTGCAGCAGCAGCACCCTCTCGGGGGAGGACCTGCTGCTGGCGCGGATATACCTCACCAGCTGCCGGGACATCTGCCGTCAGGTGGCAAGATTGGCGGAGCACCTTGAGGCCAGCGGCCGGGAGGCGGTGCTGATAGTCTACGGCGACCATCAGACCCCCATCGGCACCCCGGTGGAGGGCGAGGAGGAGCTGCACACCCTGCCGGAGGCCGTGAGCCTGGCCGGCCTTGGCGACGAGGAGTACCTCATGCTCTCCCACCGCACCCCGGCGGTGGTGTTCAGCACCCTGGAGGGGCAGGAGAGCTTTGAGCTCGGAGCCGTTGCCCCCAACGCCCTGCTGCCAAAGGTGCTGCTGGAGCTGGGGGTCACCCGGCCCGCCTACTTCGACTACCTCGAGAGCATCCCCCGGAGCTTTGTAAGCTCCACCGCCGACTACGCCATATACGCCGATGGCAGCGTAAAAATCGGCCTTGACAGCGAGTTGGAGCGGGAGCTGCTGCCCCGGAGGCTGCTGCAGCACGACATCCTTCACGGCAAGCAGTACCTCGCCGGCAGCCTCTACTGACCGGCCGCAAAAAAAGAGCCGCCCCACGGGGCGGCTTATTTCATTCGCCTATTATCTTGATGAGGACCCGCTTTTTCCTTTTGCCGTCGAACTCGTAGTAGAAGATCTGCTCCCAGGGGCCGAAGTCCAGGCGGCCATCGGTCACCGCCACCACCGTCTCCCGGCCCATGATGCTGCGCTTGAGGTGGGCGTCGCCGTTGTCCTCAAAGCCGTTGTGGCGGTAGCGGGAGTAGGGTTTTTCAGGGGCAAGGCCCTCCAACCACTGCTCAAAGTCGGCGTGCAGGCCGCTCTCGTCGTCGTTTATAAACACCGAGGCGGTTATGTGCATGGCGTTCACCAGCAAAAGCCCCTCCTTAATGCCGCTCTCGGCCAGGGCCTGCTCCACCTGTGGGGTTATGTTCACAAGCCCACGGCGGGTGGGCAGCTGGAACCAGAGCTCTTTTCTGTAGGATTTCATTCGCCTGCCTCCTTAAGCGCCTGCATCTGCTGCTCGTCTCTGAACTGGTTGGTGTAGAGGTCGTAGTAGTAGCCCCTGAGGGCCATGAGCTCGCTGTGGGAGCCGCTCTCGCTGATGCCCCCGTCCCGGATGACCAGGATGCGGTCGGCGTCCCGGATGGTGGAGAGCCGGTGGGCCACTATAAAGCTGGTCCTGCCCTTGAGGATGCGGGTAATTGCCCGCTGTATGAGCTTTTCGGTCTCGGTGTCGATGGAGCTGGTGGCCTCGTCCAGCACGAATATCCTGGGGTCGGCCAGTATCACCCTCGCAAAGGACACCAGCTGCTTCTGGCCGGTGGAGAGCAGCGCTCCCCCCTCCCCCACCTGGGTGTCGTAGCCGTCCTTGAGGGCGGTTATGAAGTCGTGGGCGGACACAAGCCTTGCCGCCTCCTCCACCTGCTGGCGGGTGGCGCCGGGGCGGGCGAACTTTATGTTCTCCTCGATGGTGCCGGAGAAAAGGTGGGGTGTCTGCAGCACATAGCCGAGGCTCTCCTGCAGCCAGAGGGAGCTGCGCTCCCGGTAGTCCACCCCGTCTATGAGCACCTGGCCGCTGGTGGGCTCGTAGAACCGGCAGACCAGGTTCACAATGGTGCTCTTGCCGGCTCCGGTCTCCCCCACAAGGGCTATGGTCTCCCCCGGCTTTACCAGGAGGTTAAAGTTTTTGAGCACCAGCTCCTTCTGGTTGTAGCCGAAGGACACGTCCTTAAACTCCACCTCTCCGGTTATGGGAGGCCAGTTCTCCCGCTTAGGCTCAAAGTTTGTGCCGAAAACCCGCTCCACCTCCGGCTTTTCCCGGATTTCGAGGGGGGTGTCGATGAGGGAGATGACCCGCTCCGCCGAGGCCTGGGCGGTCTGGAACTCCGCCATTATCCTCGCCAGCGACTGGATGGGGTCGAAGAGCTGGGTGGTGTAGTTGATGAAGGCGGCGAGGGTGCCGAGAGAGATGGCCCCCACCGTTATCATGCCGCCGCCGAACACCACCGCCATGGCGGTGCCCACCGAACCCAGCAGCATAACAAGGGGCATGAAGGTGGAGGAGAGCACCGAGGAGTGCACCGAGGTGCGGCGCATTTCATCTATTAGGACCTTGAACTCCCCGTAGTTCGCCTCCTCCCGCACCAGCGTCTTGGTGGTCATGGCGCCCATTATGCTCTCGTTGTAGGCGCCGGTTATTCGGGAGTTCACCTTGCGCACATCCCGCTGGCAGCGGAGGATGCGGCGCTGGAAGTATACGCTCACCACCGCGAGGAATGGGACGATGAGCATGACTATCAGCGCGAGTTTCGGGCTGAGGGCAAACATCACCGCAAAGCAGCCGACGGCGTAGACCAGCGCCCACATCACGTCCACAATGCTCCAGGCGATTATCTCGCTTATGCTGGTGACGTCGCTGACGGTGCGGGCCAGCAGGTAGCCCACAGGAGTTTTGTCGTAGTAGGAGAAGGAGAGCTCCTGCAGGTGGCAAAAGGCGTCGTCCCGTATCCTGGCGGTTATGAGCGTCTCCAGCTTGCCGCCCCGCTCCACAAACATCCAGGTCCCGAGGCTCTGCAGCACCACCAGGGCGAGGTAGAGCAGCGCGAAGGGCAGCACCCCCTGGGAGCTGCGCTGCACCACAAAGTTGTCTATGGCGTAGCGGGCGAGCAGCGGGTAGCAGATGTCGATGGCGGCGACGGTGCCCATGGTGAGCAGGATCTGCAGCACCACGCCCCGGTAGCTGAAGGCGTATTTAAATAACCTCTTCCAGGTGCCGAGGTCCAGCTTCTGGTCAAAATCCTGTTCTTCTATGCCCTGCACTGGTCGCTCACCTCCTCGTCGCCGGCAAGGGTCTGGATGTCGGCTATTCTGCGGTAGAGTCCGTCCCGGCTCATGAGCTCGCTGTGGGTGCCGCAGTCCGCCACCCGGCCGTTCTCCAGCACCAAAATGAAGTCCGCCTCGCAGAGGGTGGTTATGCGGTGGGAGATTATGAAGGTGGTGCTCCTGCTGCGGCGGTTGCGCAGCGCCTCCCGGATGGCCCGGTCGGTCTCGGTGTCCACGGCGCTCATGGAGTCGTCGAAGATTATTATGGGAGCCTGCTGCATCAGCATGCGGGCGATGGCCACCCGCTGCTTCTGGCCGCCGGAGAGGGTGACACCCCGCTCCCCCACCATGGTGTCGTAGCCGTCCTTGAACTCCATTATCACCTCGTCCACGGCGGCGGTGGCGGCGGCGGCGCGCATCTCCTGCTCGGAGGCGTCCGGCCGGACTATCTTTATGTTCTCGGCTATGGTGCGGGAGTAGAGGAAGGGCTCCTGCAGCACTATGCCTATGTTGCGGCGCAGGTGGTGGCGCTCGATGTCGTCCACATTGACCCCGTCTATATACACCCCGCCGCTGGTGCAGCGGTAGAGCCGCTGCATGAGCTGCACGAGGGAGCTCTTGCCGGAGCCGGTGGAACCGAGTATTGCCACCGTCTGGCCCGGCTCGGCAGTGAAGCTCACCCCCTTCAGCACGTCGTCCGGCCGGTCGTAGCCGAAGCATACCTCCCGGAACTCCACCCTGCCCCTGATTTCGGGGGTGAGGGCGCGGCCCGGCTCCTTCTCCACCGGGGCGGACATTATCTCCTCCAGCCTGCCCAGGGAGACGGTGGCCTTGCCGAAGTCGGAGAGCACCCGGCCCAGCTGGCGCACCGGCCAGACCATCATGCTGGTGTAGGAGGTGAAGATCATGAGGTTGCCCACCGTCAGCTCACCCTTCACGCAGAAGTAGATGCCCAGCATCATGGTGGTGAAGATCTGCAGGTAGCCGAGGCCGTCGGATATGCCCCAGAACGCGCCCAGCAGCCGGGAGAGCCGGTAGCTCTTGGCCTGGTAGTCGGAGTTCAGGAGCCTGAAGCGCTGTATCTCCTGCTTCTGCTGGCCGAAGGCCCGCACCACCCGCACCCCGGAGTAGTTTTCCTGCATCATGGTGGAGAGGCGGCCCTCCGCCTCGTCCGCCAGGGTGAACTGGGCCCTTACCTTTTTAAAGAACACCCCGGAACAGACTATGAGCACCGGGAAGGTCACGGTGGAGGCGAGGGCGAGGGCGCCGTTTATGGGCGCCATTATGGAGAGCGCCACCGCAACTATTACGACGGTGCGCAGTATCTCCAGCATCTGCACACCGATAAACCGCCGCAGCATGGCAACGTCGGAGGAACAGCGCTGCACAAGGTCTCCGGTGGAGGTGTGCTTGTGGTAGTCGTATGGCAGGTCCTGCAGGTGGGTGTAGAGGGCGCTCCTCATGCGAAGGGCGATGCCCTCCGCCGCCATGGCGGTGAACCGGCCCCGCAGGTGGTTGAAGAGGGCGGAGAGCCCGGTGACCAGCAGCAGCGCCAGGGCCAGCACCCAGAGGTTGGCGAGGAAGTAGTCCCGGCCCACCCTGTCCGCCAGGGTCTTCAGCGGGCCCAGCAGCCCGGAGGAGTCGCCCCGCAGCACAAAGTCCACAAGAAAGCCCGTAACCATTGGGGTCAGGAAGGACACGGTCCCTCCCACCACCGCCACCGCCCCCAGCAGCAGCCAGCGAACGTTCCCCTTGAGGGAATAGGAGAGAAGGGGGAATCTTTGGAAGTTGTTGGTCATATTAACTCCGGCTGATAGTAGTTGGTGTTAATTATAGCCCCCAGAGGGGAGGCGCTGTCAAGCAAGCGTCGGTTGAGCTACTCCGAGAGCTCCAGCCACCGGTCGGTGGCCTGCTGCAGCCGGGAGGACACCTCCTGCAACTCCGAGAAGATCTCGGTGAGCTTCTGGTGGTCGCTTATGTTCTCCGGCAGAGTGCTAAGGAGGTTCAGCTCCTTCTCCCGCTGCTCCAGCTGCTCGATCTGCCTTTCCAGCGATGAGAGCTGCTCTCGGAGCCTTGCCCGCTCCCGGCGGCCCTCCCGGGGCTGGTCCTCCCGGCGGCGCTTCTCCTGTTTTTGGGGCGCAGGAGAAGCGCCCCGCTGCTGGTATCTTTCGTAGCTCTCGTACATAACCGCCCGGCCGCCCTCAAAGCAGAGCACCCTGGCCCCCAGCTTGCTGAGGAACCACCGGTCGTGGGACACCGCCACCAGGGCGCCGGTGTAGCCGGCGAGGGCGTCGTCCAGCACCTCCTTGGTGTATATGTCCAGGTGGTCGGTGGGCTCGTCCAGCAGCAGCAGGTTGGGCTTTTTGAGCGAGAGCAGGGCGAGGTTCAGCTTTGCAAGCTCTCCTCCTGAGAGGGAGCGGGCGTCGGTGAACACCTCCTCCCCCCTGAAACCCACCGAGGCCAGCAGCTTTCGCACCTCGAGAGGGGTCATGGAGGGATAGCGGTCCCAGATGTAGCTCATGGGGTCCTTGGCGGAAATGGAAAAAAGGTTCTGCTTAAAGTAGGCCATGCGCACCCCGGCACCCAGCCTTATGCTGCCGGCGGAGGGCCGCAGCTCCCCTGCAAGGCAGCGAAGAAAGGTGGTCTTGCCCGCCCCGTTCTCCCACACCACCGCGAGGCGCTCCCCCCGCTGCAGCAGAAAGTCTATGCCGCTTACAAGCTCCCGGCCTCCGGCCGAGACGGTGAGGTCCTTTACGGTGAGCAGGTCCTTGTAGGGCTCCGCCCCGGAGGAGATGGAGAACCTCACCGCCTCGTGCTCGGCGCTGTCCGGCCGCTGCAGGTCCAGCCGCTCTATCATCTTCTGGCGGCTCTTGGCCATGCCGGAGGTGGAGGCTCGGACGATGTTCCGGTCCACAAACTCCTGCAGCTTCTGGGCGGTTTTGAGGTTCTTCTGGTACTCCTTCTCCCGTTCCTTTAAGTAGAAGTCCCGCTTTTTGCAGAACTCGGTGTAGCCGCCGTCAAACGCGATCCCTTTGCCGGACACTATCTCCATGGTCCGGTTGGTGACCCGGTCCAGGAACCAGCGGTCGTGGGAGACGATGAGGCAGGCGCCCCTGTAGGAGAGCAGGAACTCCTCCAGCCACTCCACAGTGGCCACATCCAGATGGTTGGTGGGCTCGTCCAGAATGAGCAGGTCGGGGGAGCTCACCAGCAGCTTTGCGAGGCTCAGTCGGGTCTTCTCCCCTCCCGAGAGCACCTCGGTGCGCTTGTCCCAGCTCTGCTCGGGGAACCCCATGCCGTTGAGTATGCGGGAGATGATGTAGTCCGCACCGTAGCCGCCGGCGGCGTCAAACTGGGCGCTCAGCAACTCGTAGAGCCTCGCCTGCTGCTCGCTCTGCCCCATCCCGCTCGCCGCCCGCTCCATCTGCTCCAGCAGCCGGTCGGTGCCGGCGGCGGCTTTCATCTCCGAGAGCACGGTGCTGCCGGGGGCGAGACCCGCGGATTGGGCGAGGTAGCCCACCCGGGCGCGCTGCTTGAGGGTAACCGCACCCTCCGGCGCGGCCAGCTCCCCTGTTATGCACTTTAAAAGGGTGGTCTTGCCGCAGCCGTTCTCACCTATAATGCCCATGCGGTCGGCCTCGTCCAGCCGAAGGGAGACGCCCTTCAGTATCTCGTTGCCGCCGTAGGAAAATTTGAGGTCCTTAACTTCAAGAATCATGTGTAAAAAGCTTGGAGCCGCACCACCTCAAAAGGCAGGCGGTCACCTCGTCCTTGCAGTAGTCGTTGTGTATCTCGTGCCGGGCCCCCGGGCAGAGCCGCAGCTCCAGGTCCCGAAGCCCCGCCCTGCGGTAGAGCCTGCAGACCTGCTCCACCCCGGCGCCGTAGTCCCCCACCGGGTCCTGCTCGCCGCTCATTAGCAGCACCGGCAGGTTCTTTCGGACCGCCCTGAAGGCGGACCTTCGGGAGACGGCACGCAGCAGGTGGAAGAGGTCCCTGAATCCCGCCGCGGTGAAGAGAAAGCCGCAGGCGGGGTCGGCCACGTATTTTTCGACATTCTCCCTCCTTGCCGAGAGCCAGTCGAATGGGGTCTCGGGGTTTTCAATGCGGCGCAGGTAGCCCCCGAAGGCGAGGGAGTTTATAAGCCTTGAGCGGTAGTGCCCACCCTTTACAAGGCAGGTGAGCTCCGCCAGCAGCTCCCCGGCGGCCGCAGCGGGGTTGGGCCCGCTGGTGCCCAGCAGCATGAGGGCGTCTATGTCGCCGCTCCAGAGCATGGCGTAGTACCTCGCGAGGAAGGAGCCCATGCTGTGGCCCAGCAGCGCCACCGGCAGGCCCGGGAACCGGTCCTTTGCCGAGAGGGTGAGTGAGTGCATGTCCCGGGCCATGAGGTGGTAGCCCCGCTTTTCGGCCATGAAGCCGTAGTCCTCGGGGGAGGCGCTGCCGCCGTGGCCCAGGTGGTCCCCGGCGCAGACGGCGTAGCCCTGCCCGGCGAAGGCCAGGGCCAGGGGCTCGTACCTCCCGGAGTGCTCCGCCATGCCGTGGGCTATCTGCAGCACCGCCCGGGGGTTTTCCGGCAGATACCACCTCACCGCCACCTCCTGGCCCTCGGCCGAGGACGGCAGGCAGCCGGTCTCGCGCTTTATCTCCAAGACCTATTCCCCCTTCCGGTCAGATAGAGTCATTATAACAAAAAAAACGGGGAATTGAAATGAACCTCCCCGCATGTATAATTAATAAGAGAAATAAACACCGAGGAGCCGACATGCTGGACGCATTTACCGACGCGCTGCTTGACTCGCTCAAGCTGCTGCCCTACCTTTTTTTGACCTACCTGCTGCTGGAATACTGCGAACACCGGGCCTCCGGCAGGCTGGAGGCGGCTCTCGCCCGGGTGGGCAGGCTGGGCCCCGCCGCGGGTGCCCTCATGGGCTGCCTGCCCCAGTGCGGGTTCTGCGTGGCGGCGGTGGAGCTGTTCCGGGGCGGGCTTTTGAGCTTCGGGAGCATGCTGGCGGTGATGATAGCCACCTCCGACGAGGCCCTGCCGGTACTGCTGGCGGGGGGAGACCCTCCGGCGGCGCTGAGGGTGGTGGGGGTCGAGCGGCCCCTGGCCGGCCGTGCGGGGTTGGCGGC